>DASXMC010000302.1:0-6365 GCA_036495885.1 Allostellaceae bacterium
TCAAGGCAGCTTTCCGGTCAGTGCCGCCGCGCCGCGCCGTATCGCTCAACGAGCTGATCGCGCAGATCACGGAGACCCGGTAATGAGTGCCGCGTTTCAGTTCGACGACAATCCGTGCCGGCCTCGGCATTTCAAGCCGCCGCCATGCGCACCAGTGGTTCCCGACGGGCCCGCGAAGCGCGCGCTCGAGGGCTGCCAACCGCGGCTGTTGATTGCCCGTATCGCGTTCATTCTCGCTTTTGCTGTGATCGCGGGCCGGCTTGTCCAGGTGAGCTTGCTGCCGAGCGGCATCACCGTACCGCGCATTGCGCGGTTCACTCCCGCACCACCCTCGCCGCCGGGGCGTGCCGATATCCTCGATCGCCGCGGCAAACTGTTGGCGACGACGCTCGACAGCCCGTCACTTTATGCCAATCCGCGGCAGATCAACGACGACGCCGATACCGCCCAAAAACTCGCCGCCACCTTGCCTGGCCTCGATCGCGCGGCGGTTCAGGCCAAGTTGATGTCAGGAAAGGGGTTTGTCTGGATCAAGCGTCATTTGACCCCGGACCAGGCCTACGCGGTCAACCAGCTCGGCCTGCCAGGCCTGCAATTCGAGCATGAAGAGCGTCGCGTCTACCCCTACGGTGCATTGCTCTCCCATGCGGTCGGTTTTACGGGGATCGACGACAATGGCGAAGCTGGCATCGAACGCGGGCTCGACAACGGCCTGCGCGGGCGCCATGAACCGCTGCAGCTGTCGATCGATCTGCGTCTGCAATACATCCTGCACGAGGAATTGCAGCGCGTCGTCACCGACTTCACCGCCAAGGGCGGCGCCGGGTTGATCATGAACGTCAACACCGGAGAAGTATTGGCAATGGTGTCGTTGCCCGATTTCGATCCGGGCCACCCCGATACCCTCGATCCCGACCATCCGGACTGGACCATCGCCGAGCGCATGTTCAACCGGGTCACCCTCGGCGATTATGAAATCGGCTCGGTTTTCAAGATTTTCACGACGGCAATGGGGCTCGATTCGGGGGCAACCTCGATGGCGGGCCGTTTTGACGCCACTTACCCAATCCATATCGGGCGGTTCACCATCTCCGACTATCACGGCAAGCATCGCTGGGAGTCGGTCCCCGAAATCCTGATGTACTCGTCGAATATCGGCGAGGCGAAGATCGCGCTCGCCGTCGGCGGCGAGCGTCAGCAGGAATATTTGCACCGGTTTGGGCTGCTGTCGTCGCCGAGCATCGAGCTCAAGGAGGTCGGCAAGCCGCACTATCCGGCGAAATGGCGCCAGGTCAATGTCATGACCATTGGCTTTGGTCATGGCATTTCAGAGACCCCGCTGCAGGTTGCCGCGGCCGGAGCGGCACTGGTAAATGGCGGCATCCTGCGCCCGACGACCTTAGTAAAATTACCGCCCGGCGGCGCGCCGCACGGCACCCGGGTGATTTCGGCCGAGACCTCCGAGCATATGCGGCAATTGCTGCGCATGGTCGTGCTCTACGGCACCGGCGAGATGGTCGATGCACCCGGCTATGTCGTCGGCGGCAAGACTGGTACCGCCGACAAGGTCGAGGGCAGGCATTATGCCGAGCGCAAACTCTTGTCGAGCTTTCTTGGCGTCTTCCCGATGACCGCACCCAAATATCTGCTGCTGGTCATGGTCGACGAGCCGCACCCGAACAGGTCGAGCCATGGCTATGCGACTGCCGGCTGGACCGCCGCTCCGGCGGTCGGGCGCACAATCGTGCGGATCGCTCCGCTACTCGGGGTGCAGCCGGTGGACGAATCCTCGCCCACCGTTGTTCAAGCACTGACACCCGAAAGCTTGCAAGGCAAGCGGATTGAAGCTTACTGAGCTCATCGCGGCGGGCGCGCCGCCGGTAAACCAGGGACCGCAGCGTGATCCCGACATCTGCGGCATCACCGCGGATTCGCGTGCGGTGCGGCCGGGAGTCCTGTTTGCCGCGCTGCCGGGGAAGCGCTTTGATGGGCGTCGATTTGCCGGCGAGGCGGTGGCGCGCGGCGCTGCGGCGATCCTGACCGACGACGCATCCGCGCTCGGCCTTTCGCCCGAAGCGCGGGCACGTGTTGCCATTGTCGTCGATGCCAATCCGCGCCGTCGACTGGCGCTGATGGCGGCACGGTTCTACGGTGAGGTACCGAACACGATCGCCGCCGTTACCGGCACCAACGGCAAGACCTCGGTCGTCCATTTCACCCGCGAAATCTGGAGTGCTGCCGGCCGCGCCGCCGCAAGTCTCGGCACGCTGGGGCTGGTGACACCCGCGGGACGGCAGCCGGGAGCGCTTACCACCCCCGACCCGGCGACCCTGCACCGGAATCTGGCCGAACTTGCCGGTCAAGGCATCACCCATCTGGCGATCGAGGCGTCGAGCCATGGTCTGGCGCAGTTCCGGCTGGATGGCCTATCGGTTGCTGCCGCCGCCTTTACCAATCTGACGCGCGATCACCTCGACTACCACCGCGACATGTCCGATTATCGGACTGCCAAGGAGCGGCTGTTTACCGCCCTGCTCGCGCCGGGGCGCCCGGCAGTGCTGAACCGCGACAGCGACGAGTTCAAGCGTCTGGCGGCTCTGTGCCGAGAGCGCGGCCATCCGATTGTGGCTTACGGCGCCGATGCGGCGGCCGAATTGCACCTTGTGGCGGCACAGCCGCGAGAGCGCGGCCAAGACGTCGTAATCGAAGCATTTGGGCAGCGGCACGCATTATTTCTGCCGTTACTCGGCGGGTTTCAGGCGATGAACGCGCTCGCAGCACTCGGGTTGGCGATCGCCACCGACGTGCCGTTGGCGACCGGGATTGCCGCACTCTCCCGGCTTTCAGGGGTTCCTGGACGGATGGAGTTCGTCGCCGGAGGCAGCGGCGACGGCGGCGTTGTCGTCGATTACGCCCATACCCCGGACGCGCTGGCGAGCGTGCTCGCGGCGCTGCGCCGGCATGCGTCGGAGCGGCTCGTCGTGTTGTTTGGCGCCGGCGGCGACCGCGATCCGGGCAAACGCCCGCTGATGGGGCAAATCGCCAACGCCGCCGCCGACCGCGTCTACGTCACCGACGATAACCCGCGCGGCGAAGATCCGACCGCGATCCGCCGCGCAATCCTCGCGGCTGCTCCCGGAGCTATCGAAATCGGCGATCGGCGTCGCGCAATTTTGACCGCAATTGCCGAGCTTGGTCCCGGCGATCTACTGGTCATCGCCGGCAAAGGGCACGAAACCGGCCAGATCGTCGGCGACGAGACATTGCCGTTCGACGATGCCGAGATTGCCCGCGAGGCTGCGGCCAAGCGCGCGCAAGACCTGTCGGCGGTCCCGGCATGAGCATGACCCCGCTGTGGACCGCCGAGGACGCAGTGCGCGCGACCGGCGGCTGCGGCCCGGTCAATTGGACCGCGAGCGGGGTTTCGATCGACACGCGCAGCCTCGATCCTGGCGATCTATTTATTGCACTGCGCGGGCCCAATCATGACGGCCACGATTTTGTCGCGGCGGCATTCGAGCGCGGGGCCGCCGCAGCGCTGATCGATCGCGAGATTGCCGGCCCGCCTCCGGCGGGGCCGCTGTTGCGAGTCGACAACACGCTCGCCGGTCTCTCGGCCCTTGGCGCGTTCGCCCGCGGGCGCAGTCTTGCGCGCGTCGTCGCGGTAACCGGCAGTGTCGGCAAAACCGGAACCAAGGAAGGATTGCGCTTGGCGCTCGGCGCCTGCGGATCGACCTTCGCCTCGGCCGGCAGCCTCAACAACCATTGGGGTGTTCCGTTGTCCTTGGCGCGGACGCCGCCGAAGGCGGCGGCCTACGCCGTGTTCGAGCTCGGAATGAATCATCCCGGTGAGATCGCGATCTTGACCCGGTTGGCGCGGCCGCACATTGCGGTGATCACCACGATAGCGCCCGTCCATCTCGGTTTTTTCCGGTCGGTTGAAGAGATTGCCGACGCCAAGGCCGAGATCTTTTTCGGACTCGAACCGGCCGGCGTTGCGATCCTCAACCGCGACAATCCCTATTATCACCACCTCGCCGCCGCCGCGAGCGCGGCCGGCGCGGCGCGGATCTATGCCTTTGGCGTCGATCGCGAAGCTGAAATCCGGCTGGTCGATTACCGGCCTGAGCCGGGCGGCAGCACCGCCGAGGCGAGCATTGCCGGGAACCGTCTGCGCTTTCGCCTGAATGTCGCCGGCCGGCACTGGGTGATGAACGCACTTGCGGTGCTGGGCGCAGCCTTTGCCGCCGGCTGTGACCCGGAACGCGCCGCGGTGGCGCTCGCCGACCTAACGGCGTTGCCCGGACGCGGCCGCTCTCATGAACTGCTGTGGCGCGGCGGCACGCTGACACTGATTGATGAAAGCTACAATGCGAGCCCGGCGTCGGTGCATGCGGCGATCGACGTACTGGGCGCATCCGCCCCGAGTGGCGGCGGCCGGCGGGTGGCGGTGCTCGGCGACATGCTCGAGCTCGGCACCGCGGCCGAACACTTCCATCGCGAGCTTGCAGCACCGCTCGCGGCCGCCAAGGTGGATCGCGTATTTCTCTTCGGCGACAACGTCGTGGCATTGCACGATGCGTTGCCGGCGGAGCGCCGGGGCGGGTTGTGGCCGTCGGCGGAAGCCGCTATCCCCGATCTTTTAAACCTTCTCCAACCGGGCGACGTCGTGACCGTCAAAGGCTCTCACGCCGTGCGCACTAGCCGCATTGTCGATTGTTTACTCGCCGAATCGGCAAGGCTCGAGTCGTGATCCGATGCTTTACGCGCTGCTCTATCCGCTCGCTGACCAGGTTGGGGTCTTCAACCTTTTCCGCTACATCACCTTTCGTTCGGGTGGTGCCGTCGTCACCGCGCTTTTTATCAGCTTTGTCTGCGGCCGGCCGCTGATCTCGTGGCTGCGCTCGAAGCAGACCAACGGCCAGCCGATTCGCCTCGACGGTCCGGCCGGTCATCTGGTGCGCAAAAAAGGGACGCCGACAATGGGCGGCTTCCTGATCCTGCTAGCGCTGACGGTGGCGACGTTACTATGGGCCGATTTGACCAACCCTTATGTGTGGATCGTGCTGCTCGTCACTGTCGGTTTTGGGCTGATCGGATTTTTTGACGATTACCAGAAGCTGACCAGCAATTCGCACCGCGGTCTCGCCGGCACGACCAAGATTGCGCTTGAAATTGTGGTGGCTGCGATCGCTTGCATGGCGGTCCATCATTTCAGCCCGGCCGCACTCACAAATACCCTGGCGGTGCCGTTTTTTAAAAATCTTCTGATCCCGCTCGACGGGCTTTTTGTGCCTTTTGCGGCTTTTGTCATCATCGGCTCATCGAACGCGGTCAATCTGACCGACGGCCTCGACGGGCTCGCCATCGTCCCAGCGATGATTGCCGCCGGCTGCTTTGGGTTTATCGCCTATCTGGTCGGCAATCTGATCTTCGCTAATTATCTGCAAATCCATCATGTCCCGGGCGCCGGCGAATTGACCGTGTTCTGCGGCGCCATGGTCGGGGCGAGCCTCGGTTTTTTGTGGTTCAACGCGCCGCCGGCGATGGTGTTTATGGGTGATACCGGATCGCTGGCGATCGGCGGCGCGCTCGGCGCCATCAGCGTCGTCACCAAGCACGAGTTGGTGCTGGCGATCGTCGGCGGCCTCTTCGTGCTCGAAGCGGTATCGGTGATCGTTCAGGTCGCCAGCTTCAAGATTACCGGCCGACGAGTGTTCCGGATGGCGCCGCTGCACCATCATTTCGAGCAGAAGGGGTGGGAAGAGCCGACGATCGTTATCCGCTTTTGGATTATCGCGTCGATTCTCGCGATCGCCGGTCTTGCCACCCTGAAGCTTCGGTGACGGGGATGCTGGAGCGCCATATCGCACAATTGGTAGTTGGAAGCGAAATTCCGTCAACATATACTTTCGCAACGCAAAGCGGGGCGCTCGCCGTCGAGGCGAGCCCGCATCGCCAGGACCGAGGCGCATGAGGTTCGCCCGCATCGATCAGAGCCCGGTGGCGCGGTGGTGGTGGACGGTCGATCGCTGGACCTTGGCGGTCCTGTGCATTTTGATGAGCTTTGGTGTTGTGATGTGCCTCGCCGCGAGCCCGGCCGTGGCTGAGCGCATCGGCTATGATGGCGGCCATTTTATCCGGCGTTATCTTGCCTTGGTGCCGTTCACGGTGGCGCTGATGTGGTTCGTCTCGCTGCAGACGCCGCGCACGGTTCGCCGCATCGCCTTTATTATTTTCGCCATCGGACTTGCTTTACTAGCGCTGACCCTCGTCATCGGCGCCGAAATCAAAGGGGCGCGGCGCTGGATCAACCTGCCACTGCTGTCGCTGCAGCCTTCCGAATTTGTCAAACCCTGTTTTGC
>DASXMC010000303.1:0-4548 GCA_036495885.1 Allostellaceae bacterium
CCGACCTGGTGGGCGGCTGAGCGCAAGCTGGCGCCGATGCCGCAGGTCGAGCGCAACATCTGGCTGCCGACGGTCAACGAGCAGAACACCGCGCAGGCCCAGATTACCAATCATGCCGATTTCGGCGGCCCGCTGCAGCCCGCGACTTTCCCAACCGTGATCCGGCAAAACCCCAAGATCACCTCCTATTCCGGACAGAAGCCGCCTTGGGGCTATGTCGATTGGTGGCCGATCTCTCTCTATGTCAACAACCAGGCCAAACCCTTCGACGACAAGGACGTGCGCTGGGCATTGAGCCATTACACCGATCGCAAGCAGGTGATCGCGATCGGCTATCTCGGGGCCGATACGGTTTCGTCCTTGCCGATGCCGCCGTACAAGCCCCTCTTACCCTATTTCGACGCGGTCAAGGATCTGCTCGCGAAATACGACACGCTCGAATTCAATCCCAAAAAAGGCGACGCTTTGCTCGAGGCCAAGGGCTTCAAAAAGGAAGGTGCGATGTGGCAGATGCCGGATGGCAAGCCGTTGACCCTCGAAATCATCGCCCCCGTCGCCGCGGGCTCGGCGATCGGGCCGGTACTGACCGAAATCCTGCGGCGGCATGGGGTGGCGGCGAGCCTGAGCTTGCCACCTGATTTCAACGATCGGTTCCAAAAGGGTCAGTATGTCGGCTCGATCTACGGCCATGGCGGTAGTATTCGCGAGCCCTACGACACCCTGCGCCTTTATCAAAGCCAAAGCATCGCGGTGCCCGGTGCGCACGCAGTCAATTTCAGCCGATGGAAAAATCCCGAATACGACAAGATCGTCGACGAGGTCTACATCACCGATCCCAAAAACGTGACCAAGCTAAAAGAGCTGTTCCGGGCGGCGATGGAAATTTGGCTCCCCGATCTGCCCGATATCCAGCTGGTGCAGAACTACCACCGGATCCCATTCAACACGACGTACTGGCAAAATTACCCGACAGCGGACAATCCTTACGTCAACGGCGCCTCCTGGCACCTGACCTTTCCGATGGTGCTGTGGAACCTGCAGGCGACGTGACCCGCTGTGCACGCTGTCTACATCGCCAGGCGCTTTCTTGTCTTTCTGCTGATCGTGTGGCTGGCGGCAACACTCAACTTCTTCCTGCCGAAGCTTTCCGGACAAGACCCGGTCCGCACCAAATTGCTCGAAGAGGCCTCGCTCGGCGGCTATGTCCATGCCGGCATCGACACGATGGTCAAGGAATACCAGAAGCGGTTTGGCCTCGATAAGCCGCTGTGGCGCCAATACCTGACCTATCTTGACGATATGGCGCATGGCGACCTCAACTACTCGATCGCCAACTATCCGCGCACCGTCGTGGGAATGATCGGCGAGGCCCTGCCGTGGACGGTCGGGCTGCTCGGGGTTACAACAATATTTTCGTTTGCCGTCGGCACGATCCTGGGCGCGCTCTTGGCGTGGCCGCGGGCGCCGCGCTGGATGCGCTGGCTGATGCCGCCCTTATGGGCATTGCACGCCATTCCGTTCTTTCTGCTTGGCTTGGTGCTGAGCTGGCTCTTCGCGTTCCGTTTCCAGTGGCTGCCGATCTTCGGCGGCTACAGCGCCGGCGCCAACCCGGCGTGGAATTGGGGTTTTGTTCTCGATGTGCTGCGCCACGCCATTCTGCCGGCGTTGTCGATCGTGCTGGTCTCAGTCGGCGGCTGGGCGTTGGCGATGCGCGGGATGATGGTGACGACAATGGGCGAGGATTACGTCACCTTTGCCGAGGCCAAAGGCCTGCGCAGTGCGACGATCTTCAGCCGCTACTGCCTGCGCAACGCCATCCTGCCGCAAACCACCGGGCTTGCCCTGGCGTTGGGACAGATCCTGTCGGGTGCGGTTCTGGTCGAGGCGATCTTTGGCTATCCGGGGATCGGGGCGTTGCTGTTCCAGGCCATCGAGGAAAATGATTTTTTTCTGATCCAGGGGATCGTGTTCACCGTCATTGTGGCGCTCGGCTTTGCCACTTTTGTGCTCGACGTGGTCTATCCCTGGCTCGACCCCCGCATTGCCTACAACCGGAGCTAGGGGTGGCGGGATATCTCAGACGCAATCCGGCGCTCGTCTTCGGGCTGGCATTGCTTGGCTTCCTTGGATTGTTCATGGTCGTAGGCGCGCTGACGGTCGACACCGGCAACGCCCAGCCGCTCTCGGCGCCCGCACTGCAGCCGCCCTCCTGGGATTATCCGTTTGGCACCGACCGCCAGGGCCGCGATCTGTTGGCGGTGATGGTGGCGGGCACGCCACTGACCCTGCGCATCGGCTTTATTGCCGGGTTTCTCGGAGTGGGCGTGGGTTCGCTTTTTGCCTTTACCGCCGCCTATTACCGGGGCCGGATCGACACCGTCATTCGCAGCATTGCCGATATCGGTCTGACGATCCCGCAATTGCTGGTCCTGATCATCATCGCGGTGTCGCTGAAAGGCAGCCTGACGGTGAACCAGATGGCGATCATTATCGCCTCTCTCGCCTGGCTCAGCCCGACCCGGACGATTCGCGCTCAAGTCTTGAGCCTGCGCGAGCGCGGCTATGTCGAGGTGGCGCGGCTCAACGGCATGAGCGGGCCCGAAATCATCTTTCGCGAGCTGATGCCCAATTTGTTGCCGTTTCTCGCAGCCACCCTCGTCGGCAGCGTCTCGGCGGCGATCCTCGCCTCGGTCGGGTTGGAGGTCCTGGGGCTGGGGCCGGTCGAGGCGCCGACCCTCGGCATGACGCTCTACTGGGTCAATTTCAATGCGGCGATCATCAATGGCTGGTGGTGGTGGTGGACCGCACCGCTGGTCGTCATCGTCACGGTCTTTCTCGGTCTGTTTTTTGTGACCGTCGGCCTTGACGAGATCGCCAACCCTCGATTGCGGCGATCGGCGTGAGCGAGAGCGTTCTGCGCATCGAGCGGCTGAGTGTGGGCTACGACCACCCCCAGGGCAGGGTGCGCGCGGTCGACGAGGTGAGCCTGTCGTTGCGCCCAGGCGAGCGCTTTGGCCTGGCTGGCGAATCGGGCTCCGGCAAGTCGACGATGGCGCTCTCGATGCTGCGCATGATCAAGCCGCCCGGCCACATCACAGGCGGTGCTGTGTGGCTCGATGGCGTCAATCTGTTCGATCTCGGCGACATCGATATGCGCCGGGTGCGCCTCGCCAAAATCGCGCTCGTGCCGCAAGGCTCGATGAACTCGCTGAACCCCGTGACCCGCATTCGCGAGCAGTTCCGCGACGTGCTCGCCGACCATGGCGAACGCCTCTCGCGCCGCGCCTTTGAGGGCCATGTGCGCGAGCTGCTGGCCCAAGTCGGGCTGCCGCCGGAAGTCGCCGACAAATACCCGCACGAGCTTTCGGGCGGCATGAAGCAGCGCGCCTGCATCGCGATCGCGATCGCGCTGCGCCCGAAAGTCATCATCGCCGACGAGCCGACCAGCGCGCTCGATGTCGTGGTGCAGCGCCAGGTCATGGAAACGCTCGGCCGGGCGCAAGCTCTCTTGGGCGCGGCGTTGCTGCTGATCGGTCACGACATGGGCCTGATGGCGCAGTTTGTCGATCGGCTGGGGATCATGTATGCCGGGCGCCTCGTCGAGGTGGCCCCGATCGGCGACATCATCAACGAGCCCCGCCACCCCTATACGCGCCTGTTGATCGACACCCTGCCGTCGTTGGAGCGCCGGACCGAGCTACGCGGCATTCCCGGTCTCGCCCCCCGTATGAGCGATCTGCCGCCAGGGTGCCCCTTTCATCCGCGCTGCCCGGCGGCGCAACCGCTGTGCCGCGCCGAAAAACCGCCCTTGCGGCCCATTGCCGAGGACGCCCGCGTGGCGTGTCATCTCGCGTGATGGCGCTTGTCGAGCTCTGCGCGGTCTCGAAATACTACTCCGGCGGGCTCTTCGGCCCAGATCGCAAAGCGGCTCTGGAAAATCTCTCTTTTGCAGTCGACCCCGCCTCGCCAGGAATCACCGCGATCGTCGGCGAGAGCGGCAGCGGCAAAACCACCCTGGCGCGGCTGCTGCTTGGGCTGATCGCGCCCAGCGCAGGCGAGGTCCGCTACGACGGGAGGGTGTTGTCCGAACTGTCGCCGGGCCAGCGACGAAAATTCCGCCGCGAGGTGCAGGCTATTTTTCAGGACCCCTACGAGGTCTACAACCCGTTCTACCGCGTAGACCATGTGCTGATGACGCCGGTCCGCAAGTTTGGCCTCGCGCCGACGCGGGCACGGAGGCGTGCCCTCGTCGAGGAGGCGTTGCGGACGGTCGGGCTGCGCTCCGAGGAAATCCTCGGCCGCTATCCACACCAGCTTTCCGGCGGTCAGCGTCAGCGCATCATGGTGGCGCGCGCCTTGTTGCTGCGGCCCCGACTGATCGTCGCTGACGAGCCGGTCTCGATGGTCGACGCCTCGCTGCGTGCGACGATCCTCGCCAGCCTGCGCAAACTGCACCAGGAACTCGGGATCTCGATCCTCTACATCACCCACGATCTCGCCACCGCTTATCAGCTGGCCGACACAGTGCTGGTGCTCTATAGGGCGGCG
>DASXMC010000304.1:0-4380 GCA_036495885.1 Allostellaceae bacterium
TGCTTCGCCTTTTTTGGCTTCGACCGATTTTTCGGCGCCGGGATCGACCCACCAGGTGTCAAAGCCGACCGCGTATTTGGGCGAAATCTCAGGCCGGCGGAACTTGTCCCAATAAGCGACCCAAAATGCGCCGAGATGGAACTGCGGTATCACATAATATCCATATTGCAGTACCCGATCGAGTGCCCGCGTATGGGCGACGAGACTGGCGCGATCGGGCGAATTGATCAGCTCCTCGATCAATTCGTCGATCACCGGGCTCTTGATCCCGATTATATTCTGACTGCCATGCTCGTCGGCCGCCCGCGAGCCGAAGAAGTCGCGCTGTTCGTTTCCGGGGGAGAGCGACTGCGGCAATAGCACCACCGTCATGTCGTAATCAAACGTGTCCATCCGCCGTTGGTATTGCGCGGTGTCAACGGTGCGCACCCGTGCAGTGATCCCCATTCGCGCGAGGTTTTGGGCGAAGGGTAGCACGATGCGCTCGTAGATCGGCTCATTGAGCAAGATCTCGAATTCAAACGGCTGGCCGGTCTTGGCATCGACCAGTTTTTCGCCCTTGAAGGTCCAACCGGCTTCCGTCAGCAATTTGATTGCCTTGCGCAACCCATCGCGGATATTGCCGGACCCGTCGTATTTCGGCGGATCGTATTCGGTCGTAAAAACGGCGTCGGGGATTTGGCCCTTGAGTTTGTCGAGGATCTGCAGTTCCTGGCCTTGCGGCACGCCGGTCGCGGCCAGTTCCGAATTGTCGAAATAGCTGCGGGTGCGCTTGTAGTAACCGTAAAACAAGTTCTTGTTCGACCATTCGAAATCAAAGGCATAGGCCAAGGCCTCGCGGACCCGCGGGTCCTGAAAGATCGGCCGGCGCAGATTGTAGCCGAGGCCTTGCATGCCGCTCGGCAGTTGGTTGGCGATCTGTTCCTTTTTGATCAGGCCTTCACGTAAGGCCGGGCTGTCATAGCCCGTCGCCCACGCTTTCGAGGAGTTCTCCTGGCGGACATCGTATTGCCCGGCCTTGAAAGCTTCGAGTGCGATCGTCGCGTCCCGGTAATAGTCGTAGCGGATCGTGTCGACATTGTAGCGGCCCTTGTTGACCGGCAGATCGGCGCCCCAATAATCCTTGACCCGGGCGTAGGTAATCGAGCGCCCGGGATCGACCGCCGCGATCGTATAGGGCCCGCTGCCGAGGGGCGGGGTCAGCGTCGTTTTTTCAAAGTCGCGGCCCGACCAGTAGGCCTTCGACAACACCGGCATTTCTCCGAGGATCTGCGGCAACTCGCGGTTTTTTGCCGATTTGAAATAAAAGCGCACGCCGCGGTCGCCTTCCTGCACGATTTTGATCACATCGCCGTAATAAGTGCGGTAGAGCGGCTGGCCTTTCTTGCGCAGAGCCTCAAAAGTCCAGATCACGTCGGCCGGGGTCATCGGCGTACCGTCGTGAAACCGCGCTTCTTTGCGCAACGTATAGAGCACCGACATTTTGTCGGCGGCGAGATCGATCGTCTTAGCGACGAGCCCATATTCACTCGCCGGCTCGTCGGCCGCGGCCGCCGACAACGTATCGAAAATGAGGCTGATCCCGGCCGCGGGCACCCCGTTGATGACAAACGGGTTCAAGGTGTCAAAGGTGCCGATTGCCGAGAACCGCATCGTGCCGCCCTTCGGCGCTTGCAGGTTCGTGTAGTCGAAATGGGTGAAGCCGGGCTGGTATTTGAGATCGCCAAACAGCGACATGCCGCCTTTTGGTGCCGCCTGCGCGGCCGAGGCCGACACCAAGAAAACGATAGCGGTCGCGATTGCCGCTGCTTTACGCCCGCCCATGCCCTTCTTTCCTTGTGACGTTGTGGCTCGCTAGCCGTCGAGAAGAAGCGCTAATGCTGCCGCGTGCACCCGCGCGTCGCCGGCGACAACCACGCGGCCATCCGAGCCGAGGCCCAGTTTCTCCCCGCGCCAGTCGGTCGCCACCCCGCCCGCACTGTCGACGATCGGGACCATCGCGCAAAAATCGTAGGGCTTGAGGCTGGCTTCGATGACGATGTCGACAAAGCCCGCGGCCAGCAACCCATAGGCATAGCAATCGGCGCCAAACCGGGTCAGCTTTACCGCCGAAGAGACCCGCGCGAAACCCGCGGCATCGGGCCCGTAAAACATGTCGGGCGTGGTCGCAAACAGGGTTGCCGCGGCCAGCTCGGAAAGGGCGCGGCAGCGGATCGGCGTTCCGTTCAATGTGCTCGAACACCCCTCGGCGCCAAGCCAGCGCTCGCGCAGGATCGGCTGGTCGATCACGCCGAGGATCGGCCGGCCGGCGCGGGTCAACGCGATCAATGTGCCGAACATAGGCACGCCGCTGATAAAGGATTTGGTCCCGTCGATCGGATCGAGGACCCAGACGAGATCAGCGTCCTCACGCATCGGGCCAAATTCCTCGCCGATGATGCCGTGATCGGGAAAGCGGCGCTCGATGATCGCGCGCATTGCCCGCTCCGCGGCCCGGTCGGCCGCGGTGACCGGCGACAGGTCGAGCTTGTCCTCGACCGCGAGTGCCGTTCGGAAATACGGCCGGATGACGGCGCCGGCGGCGTCGGCCAATTCGGATGCTACGGCTATGAAGACGTCGATTTCGGGCAGGGCGGTGATCCCGGTTGCGAATCGGGCTATTTCAGGCTCATCAAATAGTCGATGACGTCGGCGCGCTCCTGCGCCTTTGGGATGCCGGCAAATGTCATCTTGGTGCCCGGCGCAAAGGTTTGCGGGTTGTTGAGCCACTGGTTCAGCAATTCCGGGTCCCATTTCTGCCCCTTGTGGGCCGCGAGCGCCGACGAGAACGCGTAGCCGTCACGGTCCTCGGCGACCGGCCCGCCGACGACACCCCAGAGGTCCGGCCCGATCTTGTTGGCGCCTCCTTTGGTGAAATTGTGGCACACTTGACAGACCCTGGTGGCGGCCTCGCCTTTCTTGACATCGGCCTTGGCAAGCAGCGGTGTTATCGGTTCGAGCTTGGGGGCGGCGGCCGCCGCCTCGGCCGGAGCCTCGGTCGACGGCGCTCCCGCCACGACAAACACCGGCTTTTCGAGAGGTCTGGGTGCCACCAGCATATTGGACAGGATCCCGGCGACCATCGCAACGATTAGCGCGGTCAGCACCGAAGCAATGACCTTGTTCCACTCGAATGACGACATCGACGACGAATCCCACCGTGCCGGGTCGGCAGGAAATCGAGTTTCCCCCCGAAAACCTAAATCGAGTATCACGCTTCCGGTGGTGCGACGAACCGGGCATGTTGTCGCTGCCCGATCTCGTTTGACTCTGTCCCACAGCCAAGACTGCCGTGAACGCTGCCGCCCCGCAAAATCCGATCATCCTCATTCCCGCCCGGCTGGCCGCGGCCCGATTGCCGGGAAAGCCGCTCGCCGACATCGCCGGGCGGCCGATGATCGTTCATGTCTGGCGCCGGGCGGTTGCCGCCGGGATCGGCCCGGTCGTCGTTGCCTGTGGCGACCACGCCATTGCGGAGGCCATCGAGGAGGCGGGCGGACGGGCGGTACTGACCGATCCGCAATTGCCAACCGGCTCCGACCGTGTTCACGCGGCGATCGGGCTGCTCGATCCCGAGGGCGCCCACGATGCGGTCATCAATGTCCAAGGCGACATGCCTTTTATTGACCCGGCCGCGATCCGGCTGGCGACAGAGGGCCTCGTCGATCCGGAGATCGACATCGCCACCCTGGCAGCCCCGATCGAGGACGAGGCGCTGCTTGGGGATACGAGCGTTAACAAGGTCGTCGCCGGCTTTGCCGATGTGGGCCGGCCGGCGCGGGCACTCTATTTCAGCAAAGCGGTGGTGCCATGGGGCGACGGCCCGCATTATGAGCATATCGGACTTTACGCCTATCGCAGGGCGGCTCTGGAGCGGTTCGTCCGACTGCCGCGTGGCGTGCTCGAACAGCGCGAGTGGCTCGAGCAATTGCGCGCGCTCGAAGCCGGCATGCGAATCTCGGTGCGCCTCATCGATCCAGCGCAACTCGGGGTTCAGGTCGACACCCCGGCCGATCTTGAGCGCGCCCGCCGTCTGATGCAGGACACCCGGTAAATGAAACCGTCAGCTTTCAGAAATTGCTTGCTCGCCCCGACCCTTTCCGAGAGCGCGGAATAATGGCGCCGCGCGTCGATCCGGTCCGCTCGGATGAGGCGCTGCCGGGACGCGCCGATGTCGTCATCGTCGGCGGCGGCATCATCGGCACCAGTGCCGCGCTGTTTCTCGCCGAAAAGGGGGTGTCGGTGGCATTGTGCGAAAAGGGCCACATCGCCGGCGAGCAATCGAGCCGCAATTGGGGCTGGTGCCGCAAGATGGGGCGCGACCCGCGCGAATTGCCGCTG
>DASXMC010000305.1:0-1757 GCA_036495885.1 Allostellaceae bacterium
CTATGTCGTGTGCCTTGAGTGCGGATTTCGCGCGCAGATGTTGCGGCGGCATCTGAGGGTGCAGCACGGCCTTGATCCCGCCGTTTATCGGGCGCGCTGGAATTTGAAGCCGGATCACCCGGTGACGGCGCCGACCTATTCGACGAACCGCGCGGCGATGGCGAGACGGATCGGGCTCGGCCGCAATCGGGTCACAGCAGAAACAGCGCCGCCGCTGCGGCGGGGACGTCCGCGTCGGGCGCCAGCATAATAACCTTGACCCGGTTTAACGCGCGCCAGGGTGCAAATAGGAGGGTGTAGTTCCATATCGGGATTGATTTTTGCGCGCCGCAGCTGACCCGACGAGGAGGAACGGTATGGTTCGCCGCATCCCGCCCCGAAAAGTCACGTATTTCGAACCGGTCGCGCCGCGCCTCGGCCGCAACACGATTATCGAGTCGACATTCGAGGTCGGCCGCCGTTTCCGCTGCACGATGCGCGTCGATTGCGGCCGGCTGAACCCCGGTTCGGTGATCCGGCCGGTTCGCGGCGAGTGGTACCCGCATATGCCCGAACGTCTCGATCAGGAAGAACTGGCAGACTGGCGCGCCGGCCGCGATGCCGTCTATCAGCTTGCCGCGCTGACAGTCGGCGCGCGCCTCGCGGTTGCCGACGCATAAGCCAGGGGTTGCCCCATACTGGACGGGCTCAGCCGATGGTGCGCCGCGGCCCTTCCCTCCCGGTTGCGCCGCGATTGCCTAAGAACTGTCCTGCCAACCCATAGTGGGGGGTTGACCTCGCCGGGCCCGCGCGGTGCGCTATCGACCTTGATCGATAGGGGGGCGCAGGATGCTGGCGACTGTTGACCGACGCGAAATTTTGAGCCTGGATGCCATGAATGGCGAGGCTGGCTGGGAGGCCGCGCTAAATTGGCCATTGCCCCCGCACCCGGACTTTTACCTGCTCGACGAGGCTCGCCGCCACATCATCGCGTATCTCGATTGGGTGACGCACGACCTCGCACGCGGCCCGTCGCCGGACGAGTTACGGCGCGAGATCGAGCGCGCCGCAGAGCGTTTGCTCGAGATCTCGCTGGCGCTGCACGATTTTCTCGACGACGGTGACGGCGCGATGTGAAGACGGCGCAAAGAACCACGATTGCCGAGAGCCCCTCCCCTGCCCTCTTGCGGTAAGCTCGGTGGATGACTTGGTCGGTTTTTTTGTTGGTGATACCAGGATGTTATCACTAACAAACATTACCGGCCCAGGGCAGGGGATGGCCGCGGAATCCGGCGGAGATCAATCCGGGAGCGGAACGACTGTCCGGAAGTCAGTGGAGTGGTCCGGGCGGCGTCTCGTTCACAAGCTGCCTGACGGCGTCGGTGATCCGGCGCCAAATCGCGGCGCCGTTGTGATCGTCCTGGGTAGAGAGTTCATTGGCGCGCGCAGCGCTTTCCTCGAGGGCCCTGTCGCCATACCGCTTGAGCATCAGGGCGGCGGCGCGCCAGATGTCGATCTCGGGTATCACACGCGACAGCTTGCACGTTCCGGGTCGCGAATTCTTTAACACGAACGATGCAGCCGCGCGAAGGAGACGTTGGCCACTCGCGTTGTCAGGCGGAATATGCTATTATACGACCTGCATATGGAGAATGCGATGTCGGCCGAGCCCGCCAATGATCCGATCCTGAAGCGCTACCGCGCCACGCTCAATGAGGTATACGGCGCGCGGCTTGAGCGCGTGGTGCTGTTCGGCTCACGGGCGCGGGGCGATGCGG
>DASXMC010000306.1:0-6634 GCA_036495885.1 Allostellaceae bacterium
ACCGCTATGCCGGTCTGCCCGGCCCCGCGACCGGCGAGCAGGTCGTCCTGTGGGTTCAAAACAGTCACCCGGTCGCGATCCCGGCCGGGGCGATTGGTTTGAACCGCATGGGCGACGAAACCGTGGTTCCGCTGGCCGAGCGGATCGCTCCGTTCGCGAGCCGTGCGGTCGATGTTGGCGACCTGCTCCCGGCGGCGGCATGGCCCGCCCAGATCGAGCTGCGCGCCGGCAAACATTTCGTTCGTCCGCGCTACGAGATCATCGAGCGGAACCGTCGCCGCATCGCCCATCTCAATGTCGAGCGCGACGATCTTCGACCCGATCCCAACCTACAGCACCTCGCGAGTTGGCTCGGCAAAGGGTTCCTGTTGCCCGCCCCAGTCTTGCCGCGGGCGGAGTGGCGCACTTTGGTGCTGCCGACGCCGATGGCGACATGCCAGTCTGCACTCCCGGTTGCTGCATTGGTCTACGATTGCGACGGGAACGAAGTGTCGCGGCGCCCTATGGGTTGCCTGCCGCGCGACCACATGACCGCGCTCGACCTCGACCACGTGGCTGGGATCGACGCTCTGGGCGAGGGCTATGGCCATGTCGAGCTGGTCTACGACTTTGCCAGCGGCGGCGAGGCCGACGGTTGGCTGCATGCTATTTTTCGCTATCACCGCCGCAGCAGCCACCATGCCGCCGAGACCAGCTTTGGCGCGCATGTTTTTAATACAATTCTGACTTATCGCGACGAGCCGCAATCCTATGGCGGCCGGCCGCCGGGACTGTCGACCCGCTTGTTTCTGCGGCTCGGCGAGAGCGGCTACGACACATTATGCCATCTGATCTATCCCGCCTCGCGCCCGTGGCGGCCGCACAGCGCCACCGAGATTATCCTATATGACGGCGAAGGGCGCGAAATCGCCCGCCAGAATTTGGCAATCCCGTGTTCCGGATCGCGATTGTGGCGTTATCGTGCGCTGTTCGACGCCGCGACGCGGGCCCGCGCCGGCGGCAAGGCGTATGCGATCATCCGCGACACGACCTGCCGCCTCTTCGGATATCACGGGTTGCTCGGGGAGAATGGCTCTTTTAGCCTCGACCACATGTTCGGGTTCTGACTCGTCGCCAATCTTGAGGCTTAAAGTTGCTTCACGGCGAAATAATGTAGTAAGCCTCGAAGCAATAGGAGCCGCAATGTCGGAACGTCACCACAGCAAGGTCCTGATTATCGGCGCCGGACCGGCCGGCTATACCGCGGCGATTTACGCAGCGCGCGCCAATCTCCAGCCGCTGCTGGTTACCGGGCTGCAACCGGGCGGCCAGATGACGATTACGACCGATGTCGAAAATTACCCTGGCTTTGCCGAAATCATCCAGGGTCCGTGGCTGATGGAGCAGATGCAGCTACAGGCCGAGCATGTCGGGACCCGAGTTATTGTCGATTTGATCGAAAAGCTCGATCTCGGGCAAAGGCCGTTTGCCGCGGTCGGCGATTCGGGAGATCTTTATGTTGGCGAGACCGTCATCATCGCGACCGGCGCCCAGGCGCGCTGGCTCGGTCTGCCAAGCGAGGAGGCGTTTCGCGGCTTCGGGGTTTCGGCCTGCGCCACCTGCGACGGGTTCTTTTTCCGCGGCAAGGATGTTGTCGTCGTCGGCGGCGGCAATACTGCGGTCGAAGAAGCGCTCTATCTGACCAATCACGCGCGCCGGGTCACCTTGGTTCATCGGCGAGATGCGCTGCGGGCTGAGAAGATTCTGCAAGACCGGCTGTTCCGCCACCCCGGAATCGACATCATCTGGAACGCGGTCGTCGAGGAAATCCTCGGACAGCGAGAGCCGCCGGTGGTCACCGGCGTCAGATTGCGCGATGTGCACACTGGCCGCCTATTCGATTACGCCTGCGACGGTGTTTTCGTCGCTATCGGGCACACGCCCGTGACCGGGCTCGTCGCGGGACAGCTTCGGCTCGATCCCGACGGCTATATCATCACCCGTCCGGATTCGACCGAAACCGAAATTCCTGGAGTTTTCGCCGCCGGCGACGTCAGGGACAAGGTCTTCCGGCAGGCGGTGACAGCGGCCGGCATGGGCTGCATGGCGGCGCTCGAAGCGGAGAAGTTTCTCGCGGCACAGGAGGAAGCCGCTGCGATCAAAGCAGCTGAATAGAACGCGGTCGGCCGTTTGGGGCCGGCTGTTGGGGGATTGAGATGGATTGGGACAAGTTGCGGGTCTTCCATGCCGTCGCCGAGGCGGGCAGCTTTACCCATGCCGGCGAATCGCTGAATCTCAGCCAATCCGCGGTCAGCCGTCAGATCAGTGCTCTCGAAGAGAGCCTGAGCGTCCCGCTGTTCCATCGCCATGCCCGCGGTCTGATCCTGACTGAGCAGGGCGAGCTTTTGTTCCGCACCGCGCGAGAGGTTTTCGCCAAACTTTCGATGGCCGAGGGGCTTATTTCCGAAACCAAGGATCGGCCCAAGGGACCGCTCAAAATTACCACGACGGTCGAGTTTGGATCCACCTGGCTGACCCCGCGAATCCGCGAGTTTCTCGATCTTTACCCGGATATCCAGGTCACGCTGGTGATCGATGATACCGAACTCGACTTGTCGATGCGCGAAGCCGACGTAGCGATCCGGATGTCGCCGCCGCGCCAGCCGGATCTGATCCAGCGCCATCTTGTGAGTGTGCCCACCCACGTTTACGCCGCACCCGAATACCTCAAAAAACATGGAATGCCGCAGCAGTCCGAGGATCTCGACAAGCACCGTCTGATCATCTACGGCGAGGATGGCCGGCCGCCGGTTCAGAACGTCAACTGGCTGCTCGATGCCGGCGCCAAGCCGGGACAGGAGCGCAAGCCCATTCTCGCCGTCAACAATTTCTATGCGATGCTGCGGGCGGTGCTGAGCGGGCTCGGCATCGCCGCACTGTCGGATTTTATGGCGGTCGAGCACAGCGACCTGGTCCGGATCTTGCCCGAGCTGACACCACCCCCAATCGAAGCCTATTTCGTCTATCCGGAAGAGCTGCGCGCCTCCAAGCGGATCAGCGTTTTCCGCGATTTCCTGCTGCGCAAGGTGGCCGAAAGTCGACTCAGCTGAACCGATGCGCTCGAGCCCTTTTCAAGTGAAGCCAGGGTGTTGCAGAGGATTGCGCTTTTTGCAGACGTGCCAGACGAAATTCCCCGTGGTAATCGCGAGCACCAAACGGCATATCTTGGCCACGCGATAACGCATCGCATCCAGTTTTTCGGCGGCTTTAGCTGCCTCACGAGTTCCCGAGTTCTGCTCGGGAAGAGGGTCTTCGGATCCTTACGTCTCCCAGACGTGAAGCCTCCCTGTTCAAACTTGGCCCCGGCTTGTCCGGGGCCGTTTTTCTTTGACGATCGCCTGACGTGATTGGATCGCGTCTTGCGGCTTTGCACCGCCGCAAGCCCTCGCCCGGCGCAGTGTTCTGGGCCGCCGGGCCGTAAAAAATAGGGACGGCCACAGCCGTCCCTGAATCGGTTGAACTACCTTTTGGCGCGGCCGCGGCTGTACCACCCCGGCCGCACGCCTCTTTGCCGAATCAGTTCATGAGGCCGTAGAACTTGCCGGCATTTTCGCAGGTCATCTGGTAGGTGACTTCGGCCGGAAGGTGGCTGAACTGCTCGTCGATGTACTTCTTCGACTCCGGCCACACCCCGTCGGGATGCGGGAAGTCTGACCCCCACATCAGGGTTTCGACGCCCATGTCCTCGATCAGCTTGGTGCCGACGCGGTCGTACTGGAACGTCGCCCGGCACTGGGCGCGCCAGTATTCGCTCGGCAGCTTCTTCAGCTTCAGATCCTGGTACTGGTCCTTGTATTCGAAATCCATGCGGTCGATCACGTAAGGGATCCAGCCGATGCCGCTCTCGCCAAGCACGACACGGATGTTCGGGAAACGCTCGAATACCGCAGCGCCCATCAGGTCGGTCAGGATCGTCGCCAAGGTCATCTGGAAGCGGCACAGCCCGCTATAGGTCATACGCCGGGCGATCGTCGGCTCGAGCGTTTTGCGCAGCTCGGGATCGGTCGCCGGGAAGGTGTGGAAATGCAGCGGCAGCTGCGTCTCGTTGACTGCCTCCCAAAGCGGATCCCACATCGGGTGCCACATCGGCGTCATGTGCCACGAGCAGCTAAGCTCGACGCCCTTCATGCCGAGCTTGGCGACGCGACGGACTTCACGCGCGGCGCCCTCGATGTTGCTGTAGGGCAGGCAGGCCAGCCCAATCATGCGATCCGGGTAGTGGCTCGTGAAATCATGCATGAAATCGTTGTAGATGCGCAGCATCTCGTCGGCCGCTTCCGGGTCCTTCATCTTCGCGCAGGCAGCGAGGATGCCGTAGATGACCTCGGCGTCGACGCCGTCGCGGTCCATGTCCTTGACCCGCAGATCCGGGTCGCCCGGGCGCCGCAGGCCCTTGTCGAAATAGTCACTATAGAGTCCGGCCTCGGCCATCTTGTCGGCCCGCAATTGCTTGCCCGGAACCCACGGGGAACCGGTGGCCCCGACGCCGCCACATAGGCCGTACTCGGCGCCGTCGTTGTCGGTCCAGCGTTTCACGCCGTCCGCATTCTCGGCGACAAACGGCATCAGCTCCCTGAGCTTGCTCGACGCGTTCGTGGTGAACAACTCCGGCGGCAGCCAGAGCATGTCGAGATGACAATCGGCCGATATTCGCCGATATTGCATTGCAAACCTCCATTCAGCACGGACCCGGGGTGACGTGGCCCCGACAACTTTGTTACGGTTTCAAGCTGCGGCCTAAGCTAATCTGCGCAGACCTACGATGCAGCCGCATCAACCCTGCGCTCTTTGCCGCGACCCGAGTTGCGTCGTTCCCGTCTGCTTGTAAAACGAGTATCTTGGCTCGGAGAGCTCATCCGGCTAACCGGCTCAGCCAACGGGGAAAGAGTATGCTCTATCCGGTCATCTTGTCCGGCGGATCGGGGACGCGATTGTGGCCGATGTCGCGCAGCCTTTATCCCAAGCAGCTGCTGCGCCTCCTCGGCGAGGACAGCCTGTTGCAACAGACGGTGCGGCGGGTCGCCGATCCAGGCCGCTTTGCCGCACCGCTGCTTGTGGCCAATGAAGAGCATCGGTTTATTGTTGCCGAACAGCTCCGCGAGATCGACGCACCGTCGCACCTGCTGCTCGAACCGGTGGGCCGCAACACCGCACCCGCGGCTTGCGTAGCGGCGCTGATCCTGGCCGAGAGCGAGCCCGGGGCCCTGATGCTGCTCCTCCCCTCGGATCACATAATCGCCGAGGAAGCGGTCTTTGCCGCGGCGGTCGATCGTGCCGCCGCCGCAGCCCAAGCCGGCGCCCTGGTCACGTTTGGCATCCCCCCGGACCGTCCCGAAATCGGCTACGGCTATATCCGCCAAGGCGAGCCGGTCGCAGGAATATCGGGCGTATTTCGGGTCGCCAAGTTCGTCGAAAAGCCGAGTCCCGAGGTGGCAGAGGGCTATATTGCTTCCGACCAATATTTCTGGAACAGCGGCATGTTTCTGTTCGCGGCGACATTGTTCCTCAACGAGCTCGAGCGCATCCGGCCCGATATCGTCGCCGCCTGCCGCCAAGCCTTGGTCAAGGCGCGGCGCGACGATGATTTCGTCCGCCTCGACAAGGCGGCGTTCGAAGCTTGTCCCGCCGACTCGGTCGATTATGCGGTCATGGAGCATACCGCGCGAGCCGCGGTCGTGCCGGTAAGCATGGGGTGGAACGATGTCGGCTCGTGGGACGCACTCTGGGACATCAGCGACAAGGACGGCGCCGGCAATGCGGTGATCGGCAATGTCGTGGCCGAAGACACCCGCAATTGCTATCTGCGCTCGGAGGCCGGGCTGATCGCGGCAATCGGCATCGAGGATCTCGTCGTCGTTGCCACCGACGATGCGCTGCTGCTCGCCCCCCGCGAGCGCACGCAGGAGGTGCGCCGGCTGGTCGCGCGGCTCACCGCCGAAGGTCGAGACGAGTCTGATGCGCTGCCGACCGTGCACCGCCCTTGGGGCACCTATCGCTCGCTGCACAACGGCCACCGGGTGCAGGTCAAGCACATCACGGTCAAACCCGGGGGGCGGTTGTCGCTGCAGATGCATCATCATCGCGCCGAGCATTGGATCGTCGTCCATGGCACCGCCCGAATTCGCCGCGGCGACGAGGAATTGATGCTGACCGAGGACCAGTCGACCTACATTCCTCTCGGGACCCCGCACCGGCTCGAAAATCCGGGCAAGATCCCGCTTCATTTAATCGAGGTGCAATCCGGCAGCTATCTCGGCGAAGACGACATCGTTCGCTTCGAAGACAGCTACGGTCGAGCTTGACGCGTCGGTTCCCGCTCCGGCCTCCGGAAAAGGGCTGAGGCGGAGAGCGACAGGCGACGAAAGCCTCGCCGAAACCCGTATCGGCGGGTGCTTCAAGGCGCGGCTATTCTTTCGCGACCCGGTGATGGGCGAGATGCTCGAGCACGCGAACTAAGCCGGAATGATCCCAGCCCTTGCCGCCGAGTGCTGCCGCGGCATTGAACAATTCCTGCGTGGTCGCGGTGTTGGGCAATGAAAGGTTGAGCACCCGCGCGCCCTGCAGGGCCAGGTTCAGGTCCTTTTGATGCAGTTCG
>DASXMC010000307.1:0-3804 GCA_036495885.1 Allostellaceae bacterium
GCAATAATAACCGTCAGTTGAACGGGTAAATCTCCGTCGCGCAAAATACTATGAATCTACAGCTAATTTCCCCAAACAGTAGAACAACCTTCTCCATCCGATGCCCGGGCGTCCGACGGTTCGCCGGCTTCGACGAACCACAATGTGCAATGACAATTAGGCAATTTTACGGATGATCGAAAAGCGGGTGCAGGCGATTGATCGGAAAAGAGACCGTCATTCCGGGACGACCCACCGGGCCGGGCCCGGAACCTCATGAACACCAGCTCTGCCGTCAGTTTCGTAGCCCGTGTTCATAGGTTCCGGGCTCGCGAGCTGTGCCCGCGACCCGGAATGACCGATTTTTTGCAATTCCTGTCAGCCTCCTGCGCGGGGGCCACGAGCTTATTCCGTCTATTTGCGGAACCGCTCTAGCAACCTGTAGAGCGGCCGGGTCTGTGAGCCCTGACCGGCCTTCCGTTGCGGGTTCAGGTCAGATCGTCGAGGTCGACATCGAGTGCCGCGGCGATCTTCTTCAGCGTCTCGACGGTACCTTTGCGCTCGCGGTTCTCGATCTGCGACAGATAGCCGGTCCCGATCCCGGCGCGCTCGGCCAGCTGGCGCAGCGAGTGGCCGCGATGCTCGCGCCAGACCCGCACCGGGTTCTCTCCGGCGAGAAGGCGGGTGACCACCTGATGCGGCACCGTCTCCTGGCACCAGCTTCTTCTGCGGCTCGCGCGCCAGCCCCGGAACCAGACCGCCGACCAGCCAACTCGAGCGGCTCGGTTCGATTACCGCAATCAGCGTGCTATCCTTGATCGAGGGCGACGAGGGACCGGCTGAGATCATCACACTTCGGCATCAGCGCTCCATTGGCGAGGTTCAGACACCCGATAGTGCCATTCCCTCGCCGCTCGCCCCATAGCGTCTACGCTTGCTAAGCCGCGGCGTCGAACGCGGCAGCCGCTGGTTCCTCATCGGCGGGAATGTAGAAGCTTGCGGCGAGTGCCCGCTCAACCACCCCGGTAGCGGCTGGGGCACCCGGTTCGCCCGGAGCTTCGGCAGATATTTCGACCCGATTGCGGCCGCCTTCCTTGGCTCTGTACAAGGCTTCGTCGGCGGCTTTCAGTACCGATTGCGGAGCGTCGCCGGCCTCCGGGAACGACGCCACCCCGATCGAGACGGTGACCCGCGGCAGGTTCTTGTCGACATAACGCACGACAAGACCCTCGATCTTGGCGCGCAATTGCTCAGCCCGCGCGACCGCGGCGGCGATGTCGGCGCCGGGCAGCAGCACGACAAATTCCTCGCCGCCAAATCGGCAGGCGACGTCGTCGCTGCGGAACAGGCTGTCGAGGCAATTGGCCACCGCCCGCAGCACCGTGTCGCCGGCGTCATGACCATGATTGTCGTTGAATTTTTTGAAATGATCGATGTCGAGCGACAGGATACTCACATTCTGGGCGGCCCGCGCGGCGCGCGAAAACTCGCGGCGACAGGTTTCGAGCATATAGCGGCGGTTGAAGAGCCCGGTCAGCACATCGCGTATCGACTGGTCGCGCAATTGGTCGCGCAGTTTGACGTTGGCGATCGCCAGGCTGATCTGCTCGGCGCAGACAAGGCCGAGGCGGCGCTGCTCGGTGACGGTATCATGGTCGAGCGGTGCCGCACCCGAGCGCGCGGCGCCCGAAAAATCGAGATGCAGGAGCCCGATCGTCTCGCCGTGCGCCAGGATCGGGACACAGCAATATTGCCGGGCGGTGGCCGGATCGACGTGCCCGCATAGAAAATCGATCTCATGGTCGCCAAAATTGTACGGCCGGCCGCGCCGCAATCCCCAGCAATCCTCGGGGTGCATCGCCGGCATGACGCGGCCGTCGTTCCAGGCTTTGGCGCCCTCCAAGACGTCGCGCGAATTGGCATAAATGTAGAGGCTGCCGGCACAGTCGGGAAGCAACCGGCCGAAGAATTCGGCCACCATCTCGAACAATTCGGCGAGCGAATTGCAGGATTGCAGCCATTCATTGAGCTCCGACAACAGCCGCGCCTCGCGGTTCGAGCGTTGGCGTTCGAGCAAGGTGGAGCGGAACGCCGCCACCGCCCGCACCATTTCGGCGATTTCTTGGGCATGTTCGCGGCTATTGGCGGTAATTTCGAGATCACCGCGCGCCAATTGCAACATCGCATCCTTGACGCGCAGCACGGGCGCCATCAGCGCTCTTCCGACAAACATCAGACCGCCGCCGAGCCCGAGGACGCCGAGTCCCGCCAAGCTCCACAGGATCGCGAGAAAAATCCGGTTGTCGGTTTCGACCCGGCTGCGCGCGGTTTTGATTTCGTCCTCATAGGCGCGGGCAACTGTATCGAGGCTTTGATTTAGGGCGGTCCGGACCGAGCGGTTGGCGTCATTGTCGCCATAGGCGCGAGCCGACGCCGTGCTCTCTTCCTTGCCGCGGCGCACAAGCTCAGTTCGAAACCGCGCGAACTGGTCGATCCGCGCTGCGAGCTCCGCGACGTTGGAGTGCTGTCCGCTGATCTCGTCGGCCTGCCAGGCGCGCGCAACCTCCTGCAGTTCGCCCAGATGGCGCACCAGGTTCTTGGCGAAGGGTGCGGCGGCATTCCAATCCGCCGACATGTAGATGCCGCGCGATTCCATAACGACCGCATAGACAAGGGCGTTGACCCGTTCGAGATGGATCGTGCCGCGGCAGGTACGGTCGAGGGCCGCGTCGTCGCGCTGCGCAAAGCTGATCGCTACCAGCGACAATGCCGCGCCCAGCACCGGCAACAGCCCGAGAAACACGATGATCGCATAAAGCCGGCGTTTCAAGCTGTAGCCGACCGCTTGCGGCGGCGGCCGAGGTGGCGACATCGCGTCCTCCTGTTCGGCCACCGGGACGGGCCGCGCGCGATCCCGGTCTCGGCGGCGCAAGTGCCTCCGGACCACAAAATCTCGCGACGACAAATTCAACCGCGGAATTTGAAGATCCAGTTAACCCGCCTGCAGCGGCTTATGCAACGCGACCCAGCAAGCGCAGGGCGGAAAAGCGGCAGCGCCTTCCGCCAACTCGCCGTCGTTCTGTTCCGATTTATCGGTGGCGATTACGCTCTGCTCA
Source organism: Allostellaceae bacterium (assembly GCA_036495885.1). Classification (GTDB taxonomy): domain Bacteria; phylum Pseudomonadota; class Alphaproteobacteria; order ATCC43930; family CGMCC-115725; genus AP-15. The sequence continues at coordinate 3,096 of DASXMC010000307.1, forward strand.
TTCGCCCTACGCTTGCTCTGACATCTCCACCATGGATCGGATCAGCCGTGAGGCGGTTCAGACAACGCTGCGAGAAATTTCTCGGGCCAAAGGTGCCGATATCTGCCGGACATCGAGGTCGTAGCGGCCGTGATCCTGTTCCATTTCGCCGCCGCCCACCCACTCGTCTGCTGCGATGTTGAAATAGACCTGCGCGCCTGCGGCGAGTTGGACGGTCGGCGCCTGATTGCCGTCGGGAACATCATTTGCCACTGTGAATGTGTAGGCTCCCGGAGCGAGGTCGACCGAGAAGGCGGCGCCAGGCCGGCTTTGACCTATGGCAACGCCATTGCATAAATCGTCGCCGTATCGAGACTCAACGCGGGATCGAATTCGCGCAGGAACGAAACGCGCGCGTCACTGGCCTGGATCGGTTGGGATTGCGAAATTGCTGCGGCAGGCGCCGGGGCGGATGCCAATACGGTCAGTGCCTGGAAACAGACGCCCGCCAATGCAGATTTCAATACGCCACGTGTGATCATTTCTCTCTCCTAGCTCTGCGAGCGATGGCGATCCGGGTTGGTTCAAACCATCGTCTCGACTAGGAGGTGGGCAAGACGCACCAATCAATCTAATAAACTATGCGTGATGGAGCAGCAAGCGCAGGGCGGAAAAGCGGCAACGCCTTCCGCCAAATCGCCCTCGTCTTGTTCCGATTTATCGGTGGCGG
>DASXMC010000308.1:0-4594 GCA_036495885.1 Allostellaceae bacterium
ATAGAGCAGCGCCACGAGTGCGGTATCCCGTTTCCTCTGCCATTCGTGCGGCGCCAACTCTCCCGCTGCATCGACCGCGGCGACGGCATCCTCGACGCTGAGCGGCTTTGGCACCCCCGGCGGCAATTTTGGCGATCGCAACGCGCTGAGTGCGGTTGTCGCGGCGAAACCGCGGCGCTGCAGAAACCGTACAAAATTCCGCAGCACCGATAGGTTGCGCGCCAACGAGCCGCGCTCGATGCCCTCGCCGGCACGCCGTGAGAGATAGGCGCGGAAATCGGCCGGGCGCAACCCGTCCACCGCCGCAAGACCGGGGACCGCCCCTAGATGCTCGGTCAAAAAATCGAGGAAAGCTGCAAGATCGCGGCCGTAGGCGGCGATCGTGTGCGCCGAGGCGCGGCGTTCGCCCGCGAGCCAGGCCGACCATAAACCGATCGCCGCGCGCAAATCATCTACCGCAGCGAACCGCGAGAGCGGCACCGGAACCGGTCTCGCGGGGAATTGCGGCCGCGCACAGGTGCCGTTGCGTTGCCGGGCACTGAGGCCGCCGCGGCTTTTCACTCCAGCGTTCTGCGCCGCGGCATCCTCCGCCATCGCGTCGCGGGCGGCGGTTTCACCGGCCGCGTTCGAGCCACTGCCCGATCGTGATCTCGACGGCGCGCGCAAGAAAGCCCAGCAATTCGGTACCGAGCGCCGGGTGAAAGGCGCCAGCCTTGCGGGTGCCGATGCACATCAGGCCCTGCGGTCCGGTGCGGCCGAAGCCAAGTCGCACCAGCGCCTGCGAGCGCACGAGCCCGGCCGCCGCTCCGAACAAAGCTGGATCGCCCTTGATGTCGGTGCACAGCATCACCTCGCGATCGGCACCGAGCAGCTGATCGACCACGCCCGAACGCAAGAGATGGATGCCCGGCAGCGGCAGCCGCGTCGTCCGGGCCACTGTGCTTTCGATGCCGAGGGTAACGACATCGACATCGATCAGGACCGCGAGATCGGTCGTAAGGATCTGCAGCAAATGCTCAAAGCTCGCGGCCTTCAGCATCGTCAGCGCCGCCTTGTGCACGCGGCATTGCGTGGCGAGATTGCCGCGGCTGAGTGCGATCAGCCGGTTGTGCTCTTCGCGCGAGCGTTGCAGATCGCTCCGCAGGCGCTCGAGCATGAAATGCTGAAAATCGACCACTCCGTCGCCGGCGTTGCGGTTCGGCGCCCGCAAGAGGTGCAATGCGTCGGGATGGCGGTCGAGAAAATCGGGGTGCTCGCGCAGATACGCAATAACGTCGGCAGCCCGGGTCGCGGTCGCCGAATTCGGCTCCGGCTCGCCGTGGCCGTGCGGCTTCGGCTGGTCGTGCGGGCGATCCGCCAACGCTACCTCCAACTCGTCGGCCCGCCGAGTGCGGGCTCTCTAAGAAGGACGGCGGCGGCAGAACAACAGATCATCGGGGAACACCAGAAACCCATCTCGAAACGGTTCGGCAAAATCGAGAGCACTTGCCGCCTATGGTTTGTCGCCGCAAGTGTAGCCGATGCCTGGGCGCCACGCCAGTTCCGAAGCGGCTGCGAACCATGGTGCCGGCGACACCGACGCCGGTGCGGCGCCTCGTACCGCCGCGCGGCGGGTCCCCGTGCTGCTGCCGCTGCCGTTGCCGGCGGCACTTGACTACCGGGTGGCGGAGGGCGAGCCGCCGCCAGCACCCGGCAGCTTTGTCCGCGTGCCGCTCGGTACGCGCCATTTGATTGGCGTGGTGTGGGATGACGGCAGCGAAGCCGAGGACGCAGCAATCGCCACCGACCGCTTGAAGCCGATCCGCGAGCGGCTGCCGTTACCGCCGCTCGACTCGAATTTGCGTCGGTTTGTCGAGCGCGTCGCGCTTTATACGATGGCGCCCCCGGGTGCGGTCTTGCGCATGGCGATGAGCGTTCCTGAGGCGTTGCAGCCGCTGCGTCCGCGTCGGCTGTGCACAATCACGCCCGCCGGAATGACCGCACTCGGCGACAGTCGGGAGGTGACGGGATTGACCGATGCTCGCCGCCGGGTGCTCGCAACCTTGCGCGAGCATCCGCCATTGCCGTTCGTCGAAGCCGCCCGGCTTGCCGGATGCAGCCCCGGGGTTGTCCGCGACCTGGTCGGGCGCGGGCTGGCGGAGGAACGGATCGTCGCCGCCGAGCCTCCGGCATCCGCGATACCCGATTGGCGGGCATCGGGCGCAGAGCTTTCCGCCGACCAGGTTGCGGCGGCGCGCCCGCTTGTCGCTAGCGTCGAGAGCGGCGGCTTTCGCGCGATCCTGCTCGACGGCGTCACCGGCTCGGGCAAGACCGAAACCTATTTCGCAGCGATTGCCGCCGCTCTCGGACGCGGTCGTCAGGCCTTGGTACTGTTGCCGGAAATTGCCCTCGGCGCCCAATGGCTGGCGCGGTTTCGCAGCCGATTCGGGGTCTCGCCGGTGCAATGGCACTCGGAAATCAGCCAGCGTGAGCGCCGCGACAACTGGCGTGCGATCGCCGCGGGCCGCGCCCGGGTCGTGGTCGGCGCCCGCTCGGCGCTGTTCCTGCCGTTTCCCGAGCTCGGCCTGATCGTCGTCGACGAGGAGCACGATGCCTCCTACAAGCAGGAGGAGGGGGTTTGCTATCAGGCCCGCGATATGGCGGTGCTGCGCGCCTCCTTGACCTGCATCCCAGTCGTTCTGGTGTCGGCGACGCCCTCGCTCGAAACCGTGGTCAATGTCGCGCGCGGGCGTTATCAGCGGGTCAGCCTGCCGCGGCGCCATGCCGAGGCGGCGCTTCCTGCCGTCCAGCTGGTCGATATGCGGCGACAGCGGGTCGAAGCCGGCCGGTTTCTGTCGCCGCCGCTCGTTGCCGCCCTGACCGAAACACTTGCCGCGGGCGAGCAGGCGTTGCTGTTTGTAAACCGGCGTGGCTATGCGCCCTTAACCTTGTGCCGTGCCTGCGGCCATCGTTTTCAGTGCCCGAATTGCAGCGCTTGGCTGGTCGAGCATCGCTTTGTGCGCCGATTGTTGTGCCATCATTGCGGTCATGCCGAGCCGGTCCCGCCGTTCTGCCCCTCATGCATGAAGGCGGGCGTTCTGGCGCCGTGCGGCCCCGGGGTCGAGCGGCTGTTCGAGGAGGTGTCGGCGCGTTTCCCGGCGGCACGCCCGGCGCTGATGGTCAGCGACACGATCAGTGGACCGCGAGCCGCGGCCGAGCTCGCCAATGCAATGATCGAGCGGCGGATTGATATACTGATCGGGACCCAGATCGTCGCCAAGGGTCATCATTTCCCGATGCTGACCCTTGTCGGGGTTGTCGATGCCGATCTCGGGCTGGTTGGCGGCGACCTGCGCGCGGCCGAGCGCACCTATCAGCTGCTGCATCAGGTCGGCGGTCGCGCCGGCAGGGCCGATCGCCTCGGCCGGGTGTTGATCCAGACCTTTAGGCCGGATGAACCGGTCATGCAGGCGCTGGCCTCCGGCGACCGCGACCGCTTTCTCGAGGCCGAGGCGGCGGCGCGACGCGCTGCCGGGTTGCCACCCTTTGGCCGGCTCGCGGCACTGATCGTCAGCGCTCTCGATGCCGAAGCGGTCGACTTTGCCGCCGGCGCGCTTGCCCGCGCGGCGCCGCAATGGCCCGGGGTTGTCGTGCTGGGGCCGGCGCCGGCCCCGCTCGCCGTGCTGCGCAGACGGCACCGCCGCCGGTTTTTGGTCAAGGCCGAGCGCGCGGTCGGTTTGCAGGCCGTGCTGCGCGACTGGCTGTCGCGGGTTCGTCTCGCCGGCTCGGCCCGCCTGCAGATCGACATTGACCCGTACAGCTTTTTGTAGCAGCGGACGTTGACGGCGCTCGCCTGTAGCCCGGCAACGCCAGGCGCCCGCAAAGCCAATCAAAAGCGGCGTGGCGGAAGCCGGCCTATCTGTTTACCGGCCTATCTGGTTAGAGGTGTGGATCAGGCGGTTTGCGAGGCCGCAAGACGCCGGCGTCGGGCGCGCATAAAGGAATTGCCGCCGCCGTGCAGACGCCCGGCAGGCTTTGCCGAGGCTGGGGAAGCGGGAGGCTTCGCTGATCGAGCGGCAGCCGAAGATTGGCCAGGAAAGTAACGGCGGGCGTAATCCTCATCGGTAAACGCAAACGCCGGTTCTTCTCGATCGAAATCCGCGTCCGACATCGGGCCCGTTTCCTCCGCTTTGCAATTTGGCGACAGCATCACACGCCGGTGCCGCTCCGCCAAAGTGTCCTTTTGCAGCCCCGCTGCGTGCGCCGTGCAGGGCGGTTCGATCAGTTCGACCCGATCGGACCGTGCTTTATTAGTACAAGCGGCATTAATACAAGCGGCGCAATGCGCCAATCTTTGGCGCGACGGCATAGTTCAGTTGCACGAGCATGATGAACACGATGCTCCAAATAGTGCTGAATATCGAAAACAATGCGCCGAACGCATAAAGCGCTTGGGCGACGATGATGCGGCATTCGATCGAGCGCGCTGTTTCAGGTGCCATATCGTCGCGAACGAGACCAGCGTGGCCGGCATAGCGCCAGCTCGCCAGCAGCAAAACGCCGAATAGCAAGATGTTTGCCCAATAAATCAGCAGTGCGGTACGGTAATGGATAA
>DASXMC010000309.1:0-1682 GCA_036495885.1 Allostellaceae bacterium
CGCAATTTGTTGACGACGAGAGTGGCCAATGCCTCGCCCTCGACATCCTCGGCAACGATCAGCAGCGGCCTGCTTGACTGCACGATCGACTCGAGCAGCGGCAGCATCGCCTGCAGCCCGGACAGCTTCTTTTCATGGAGCAGGATGTACGGCTCCTCGAGTTCGGCGACCATCTTCTCGGCGTTGGTTACAAAATACGGACTGATGTAGCCGCGGTCGAACTGCATACCCTCGACGACGTCGAGCTCTGTCTCGAGCGACTTTGCCTCCTCGACCGTGATGACACCATCGTTGCCGACCTTCTGCATTGCTTCGGCTATCATCTTGCCGATTTCAGGGTCGTTATTGGACGAGATCGTTCCGACCTGAGCGATCTCTTCGTTGGTCGAAACTTTCTTCGAACGCTTTTCGATGTCTTTCACGACGGCATCGACCGCGAGATCGATGCCGCGCTTCAGATCCATCGGGTTCATACCCGCAGCCGCCGCCGTGGCGCCTTCGCGCACGATCATCTGGGCCAGGACGGTCGCGGTCGTCGTGCCGTCACCAGCGGCATCGCTCGTCTTCGATGCGACTTCACGCACCATTTGCGCGCCCATGTTTTCGAACTTATCAGCGAGCTCAATCTCCTTGGCGACGGTCACCCCGTCCTTGCTGATGCGCGGCGCGCCAAAGGATTTGTCGAGGACAACGTTGCGGCCTTTCGGCCCCAACGTCACCCTTACCGCGTTGGACAGAATGTCGATGCCGCGCAACATCCGCTCGCGCGCATCGGTATGAAACCGGATTTCTTTTGCTGGCATGGTCTCCTCGCTCACCTAACCTTTCACGACGCGGTCTCCTCGACCACGCCCATGATGTCGCTCCCCTTCGCGACAACGAAGTCCTCGCCATCAATCTTTATTTCGGTTCCCGACCATTTTCCGAACAGAACTCGGTCACCGACTTTGACATCAAGAGGCTGGAGCTTGCCGTCATCGCCCCGGGCGCCCGGCCCGGCAGCAATGAAGGAACCGCCGCACCCACTGCTGGCGCGGGTCAAGGTGCGCCATGTCGACGACCCTGTGGCGATGGTGATCGCCGACAGCGTTGAGGCCGCCCGCGCCGCCGCCGACCGTCTGTTCAGCCATCTGGCGATGTCGGAGACCGGCGAGGGCGCGAGCTGGGGCGAGCAGGTCAGCGATACAGAGTACAAAATGGACTCCGCCGCAAACTGACGAGGCCGCTCATCCGAGCGTGCCGGCGGCGCGCAGCACTTCGACCTCCGCCGGATCGAGCCAAAGGGCAAGCGTCGCTAGCGCGTCCTCGCCGCGGCTCGGCGCCTGCGGCGGGGCCGGTAGCTCCGGCGCGGTGCGGCTAAAACGTGGCGCCGGCGCCGGTTGGACGATGCCGTCGATCTCGATGTAGGTCCGGCGCGCCGCATTATGCGGGTGAGAAGGCGCCTCGTCGGTCATCAATACTGGCGCAAAGCAAGCGTCGGTGCCTTCGAGCAACAGGCACCACTCCGCGCACGTTCGGGTCTTGAACAGCTCCGCCAGGCTCGCCTGCGCCTCGGGCCAATGCTGGCGCTCCATTTGCGGCGGCAATATCGCCGGATCGATATCGAGGCGCCGTAATAATTCTGCGTAGAACTTGGCCTCTATGGGCGCGATCGAGATCCACCGCCCGTCGGCGCATTCATA
>DASXMC010000310.1:0-1826 GCA_036495885.1 Allostellaceae bacterium
GGCCGAGCGGGTTCATCTCGGCTGCCGCCTCGTCGGGCTTGCGGATCGCGGCGACGCCATCGAAGCCTGGTTTGACAACGGCGTGCACATCCGTACGCAAATCCTGGTCGGCGCGGACGGCATCCATTCGGCGGTGCGCACTGCACTCTTTGGCGAGGAAGAGCCGCGTTTTGCCGGCTGTGTCGCCTATCGCGGGCTAGTCCCGATAGAGCGCATCGCCGATCTCAAGCTCGATCCTGGTTCGCAATCCTGGGTTGGGCCAGGGGCGCATCTCGTGCATTACCCTGTCTCGCGCGGGCGGCTCTTGAATTTTGTCGGCTGGACCGAGCACGACACCTGGAACCGCGAGGATTGGACCGACCGCGCCACGATCGAGCGGGCATTGGCCGCGTTCGAGGGCTGGCACCCGCAAATCCGGCATATCATCGCCGCGGCCGAGACCTGTTTTATCTGGGCGTTGTTCGACCGCGACCCGTTGCCCCGCTGGTCTGTCGGGCGGACGACACTCCTCGGCGACGCCTGCCATCCGATGTACCCGTTTATGGGCCAGGGTGCGGCCCAGGCGATCGAGGATGGCGCCGCACTCGCCGCCTGCCTTGCGGCCGGCGCCGACGACGGGGCGGCTGCTTTGCGGCGCTACGAGCAGCTGCGGCTGCCGCGGGTGACCCGGCTGCAGCAGATGTCGCGCGCCAACAAATACCGCTTTCACATGCCGGACGGACGCGACCAGGAGGCGCGCGACGCTGAATGGGCGCGGGCCGCCGACCGCTCGCCCGAAGCCCTGCGCTGGCTCTTCGACCACGATCCCACCGCCATCGCCGCGGTGCCGGCATAAAGCCGAGTCGCAACGCGCCAACCTTCGGACCCCACTCACACCCGCTTTGGGGGACAGCCAGTTCTTCGGTCACGCTCCGGGGGTGGGATCATTACGGCATCTCGGGCTGTGCCCGGAATAACCGGTGTTGATGAATCCTTGACTGCCTCTTCCGCTTGAATGACGGTCAAAATAGTCGAATTGACGTATATTTTTGCGGCCAGACATCAATTGGAAGGGCGCATTGGATCTCGGTCTCAAAGGCAAGAAGGCGATCGTGACCGGCGGATCGCGTGGCATCGGGCGCGCGATCTGCGAGCTGTTGGCCGAAGAGGGGTGCGACATAGCGCTGTGCGCGCGCGGCAAGGCCGGCGTCGAGGCGGCGGCAGCCGCACTCGCCGGCGGCGGTGTGAAAGCCTATGGCGGGGTCGTCGATGTTGCCGACACCGGGGCGTTGCGGGGTTGGGTCGCCGATGCGGCGGCGCAGCTTGGCGGGCTCGACATTTTTGTCGCCAATGTCAGCGCCCTGGCGCAGGCAATGGACGAGGATTCGTGGCGCCGCAGTCTCGATATCGACATCATGGGGACGGTCGCCGGTGTCGAAGCCGCGATCCCGTTCCTAGAACAATCATCGGCTGGGTCGATCGTCGTGATCGGCACGACCGGGGCGGTCGAGATCGCGGGTCCGCCGCGGCCCTACGCGTCGGTCAAGGCGGCTCTCGCCAACCATGTCAAGGCATTGGCCCGCAACCTGGCGCCCAAAGGTGTACGCGCCAACATGGTTTCGCCCGGCAATGTCTATTTCAAGGGCGGGGTCTGGAACGCGGTCGAGGAGAACAACCCGGAGGTCTTCAAAACGATGCTGTCGCGCAACCCGATGGGCCGCATGGGCACGCCCGAGGAGGTGGCAAACGCCGTCGTCTTTCTGGCGAGCCCGCGCGCCAGCTTCATCACCGGCACCAACCTGATCATCGACGGCGCCCTGACCCAGCGCGTCCAGTTCTAACGGACG
>DASXMC010000311.1:0-21047 GCA_036495885.1 Allostellaceae bacterium
CGAGGTTTCGCATCAACCGACACGACGACGAGAGCGACAGATGCAGCGCTTCAAGTCAACGCGTCATGCCCAGCGCTTTCTTTCCACTCACAGCCGGATCCATAACCACTTCCAGCTTCGCCGCCATCACCTCAGCGCCAGCCAGTATCGTGCGGCTCGCAATGCCGCCTTTCGGGCATGGCGCCACGTCGGCGAAGTTGCGCTCGCAGCATAATCTTCAGAGTCGCCTTTTTCGGCTATTAACGCCCGTCTATTGGCAACCTGACAACGCCACGCCCGGCGCTGAGGAGGCGACTACGCTCTACTGCGTACGAATGGATGTGAATATTCCCTATGGCATCGACCAGGACCGGTTCGAGCGACTGAAGAACGATGAAAAGGTGCTGGCTGAGGATTTGCAACGTGTGGGCAAGTGGCTGCACCTCTGGTGCGTCGCCGGCCGATACGCCAATATCAGCGTGTTCGATGTCTCCGATCACGACGAACTGCACGCGATCCTGTCGTCGTTGCCGCTGTTTCCCTTCATGGACATCAACGTAACCGCACTCGCGCGTCATCCCTCGGCAATCGACGCTGGTAAGCCCGGAGGCTGATAGCAATGTGAACGGCACCACCACGAGGCTCCTACGCTGCCGTCCACGGTTAATGTCGTCGAATTAATTTTTTGTCATGTTGGAAATAACACCAAGCCCGGACGTTGAGCGGTTTTGGGTCGCATGACCCTTTTCGAGCTCAAGGGAGCTTAACATGTATCGTAGCTTTCTCGCGCTTGCCGCCGCAGCCGGCTGTGCGCTCGCCGCCAGCAATGCAGTCGCAGCGCCCGAACGTGTCCGTGGCACAATCGGCGGCGTCAGCGGTGACACTCTTACTGTGGATACCAAGGCTGGTCAAATTGTACCGGTTACGCTCACTGACGGGACCCGGTACCTGAAAGTCGCACCTTCGAGCCTCAATCATGTCGATCCCGGTGCCTATATCGGCGCGGCAACAAAATCCATCGGGGATCAGCTGATAGCACTCGAAGTGACGATCTTCCCACCGTCCCTGAAGGGTATGGGCGAGGGCCATTACGCCTGGGACCGCGTTCCGGACACGACGCTATCGGGCATCGGCACCGCGCCTAGCGCGATGACGAACGGGACGGTTAGTACCGTGAGCGCAGCCGAAACCGTTAACAGTTCGATGACTAACGGCACGGTGTCGAGTGCCGCGGGGTCCGGGGACGCGCAGCAGATCGTCGTAACCTACAAGGGCGGCAAGCAAGTCGTCCTCGTGCCGCCGACCGCGCCGATCGTGACCTACCAGCTCGGCGCGAGAGGCGAACTGAAACCAGGCGCTGCGGTCTTCATCAACGCCGTGCGCCACGACGGCATGGTAACCGCGAATGCCGTGGCCGTCGGAATCGACGGTGTGAAGCCGCCCGAGTGAGAGAGCGACTGCTCCCTGTTCGGTTCCTACCGGATCAGGAAGCCCTTTAACAAAGCCCCGCAGCATCCGGCCAGAAGGATGCGAATCTTGGACCAGGTTCAAGCAGGCCGCCGTTCGGCTCACCCCCTTCCAATCCGTATCATGCATTGGATTGGAGCCGCCGCCGTCATCTGCATGTTCCTAAGTGGCTGGGCGATTTATAACGCCTCGCCAAGCTTACCCTTCACCTTTCCCAGGGGTTTGACGCTCGGGGGTTGGCTCGCCGCCGGGATCGCGTGGCATATCTCCGTCATGTGGGTGCTGTTCGCGGACGGGCTCGCCTATCTCGCCTATGGCACGATATCGGGACACTTTTGGCGCGACCTCCGGCCCACTGGACCGCGCGCCCTGCTGCGCGATTTTTGGGATGCGCTACGTTTCCGGCTTCCTCACCGTCTCGGCCATTACAATGCGGTGCAACGTCTCCTTTACACGGCAGTGATCATCCTTATCTGCTTGCAGGTCCTCACCGGACTCTCGATCTGGAAGCCGGTGCAGCTCGCCTGGCTCGCGCGGCTCCTCGGCGGATATCCGATCGCGCGCAATATCCATCTAGCCATGATGTTCTGCATCATCGCCTTCCTGGCGGTGCATCTACTGCTCGTAGCAATCTTTCCAAGGACATTGGTCTCGATGGTTGCGAGCGCCACGGCGGAGGAAGAGCAATGATCCGCCGTCGTCATGTCCCCCCTTCTGTGAGCCTGGCGGAGATCTCACCGGAGTTAGCCAAACTGAGCCGGCGCAGGTTATTGCGCCATGGTCTGTCGCTCGGTAGTTTGGCGCTGCTCACCGGCTGCGATCTTTCGACCCATTCCGGCGTCGATGCTGCGCTCTGGGCGATGCTAGGCTTTAACGATCGTGTGCAGGCGGCGCTGTTTAATCCTCAGCGCCTCGCCGAAACCTATCCGGCGAGTGCCATCACCCGACCCTTTCGCTTCAACGCTTATTATCGCGTTTGGGAGGTCCGCATGGTCCCGGACAATTGGCGCCTTGCCGTCACCGGGCTGGTTGCGGACAAGACCCCGTGGACGGTCGACCGATTGAGCGGCCTGCCGCAGCAAGCTCAGATCACCCGGCACATCTGTATCGAAGGATGGAGCCAGATCGGGCAGTGGAGCGGTGTGCCGCTCCACCTCTTTCTGCGCCGCGTCGGCGCGGATCTGCGGGCGCGTTATGTCGCCTTCACCTGCTTTGACGGCTATTCGACCAGTATAGACATGGCGAGCGCGCTGCATCCGCAAACCATTTTGACGCTTGATTTTGAACAGCAGCCGCTCACCGCCGAATGGGGAGCCCCGGTGCGGTTGCGAATTCCGGTAAAGCTCGGATTCAAGAGCGCTAAAAACCTGGAGTCGATTGCGGTGACGAACACCTATCCGGGAGGATTTTGGGAAAACCAAGGCTACGACTGGTTTTCCGGAGTATAGGCGGCAGAGTGTGGCTCAAGGCCACGGCAAATTCTTCCGTGCCCGCTCGCTGGTGGCGCGGCTCGAAGGCGAATGGATGCTGATAACGTCCATTGGCGAGATGCAGGACATCAAGGAGCGCTATGCCCGCGGTCGTGATTGAGGGCGCCAGTGAGACGCGGGTGAGGCACGAGGTGCCGGTTTTGACGTCCCTCGGGCTCAGGGCCGCTGCCGCTGCCGATCTGTCCGCATCGCTTGCGCGCCTGCTCGGCCCGCTGCTCGACGTGCTGATACGGCTCTGGCTGGCCGAAGATTTCCTCGTAACCGACGTCATGCAGCATATGCTGCATGACGTCGGTTACGCCGTCGCACCGGATCATCTCCCGCTTTCGGCGTCACTGCTCGCCGGCCTCGCCGCCACGGGCTTCGGCGTTTTCGTACAGACGATCTGCCCGGCGTTGCTGGCCGCTGGACTGTTCACCCGCTTTGCCGCTCTTGCGCTGCTGGTGCAAGTGCTCGTCTTGCAAATTCCCGGGCACGCGCAACTCGCGCCCTACTCGGTGGCGCTGCTCGGGTGGATCATCGTGCTCGGGCCCGGGCCGCTCTCGCTCGACGGCATATTCCGCCCTGGCCTGGGTGCCGCGGCGCTGCCCCTTGTCGGCCTTGCCGGTCGGGGGTTGGCAGCCCTGACCGAGCGCCTCGGACCCGCCTACGCCTTGCTGCTGCGGTTGTGGATCGCCACGGGCCTCGCGGCCATTGCCCTGGGCGGGGTGAAAGGCCTGAGCAATATGCTACCGACCGGCATGGCAATGCCTATGGTCATGACGTGGCTGCCGCACATGTCCGGCATGACTACGGGTCTCGCGTCATGGGCGCTCCTGGCGCTCGCCGTTCTGCTCGCGCTGGGCCTGCTCACGCGCGCTGTGGCTCTGCTCCTCATCGTCCTGATCCCGACAGGCATGCTTGCTTGGGGTGGCCATTTCGGCTGGGTCACATTGCTGAACCTGCCCCTGCTCGGTTTGCCGCTGCTCTATGGGGCCGGGCAGATCTCGCTCGACCATGCGATCGCAGCATCATTCCGGCGCAGGTTCCCCCCTTTTGAGGCGCTGCCCGCCGCGGCAGCGTCCCGCCTGCCGCACGTGGTCGTCGTTGGTGGCGGCTTTGGCGGCGTCGCCGCGGCCCACGGATTGCGCTATGCGCCCTGCCGGGTCACCTTGCTCGATCAGCACAACTATCACCTTTTCCAGCCGCTGCTCTACCAGGTGGCGACGGCTTCGATGTCGCCCGCAGACATCGCCACACCATTGCGCGAAATGTTCCGTGCCCAGGCGAACCTGCGCGTGCTGCTGGGCGAGGTAACCGGGGTGGATCCGGCGCTGCGCCAGATCGCACTCGGCGACACGCGGCTCGCCTATGACTTCCTGATCATCGCCACGGGTGCGCGGCACAGCTATTTCGGTCACGATGATTGGGCGCCGGCAGCGCCGGGCCTCAAGGGGATCGGGGACGCGCTCGACATTTGCCGTCGCCTTCTGCTTGCCTTCGAGGCGGCGGAGCGCAGTCGGGACGAGGCGGAGCGGCAGGCTTGGCTCACCTTCGTCATCGTCGGCGGCGGTCCGACCGGCGTCGAGCTGGCCGGCGCGATCGCGGAACTGGCCCGGCACGGTCTCACGCGCGAGTTTCGCACGTTCGATCCGGCGAGCGCGCGCATCGTGCTCGTGCAGTCGACTGATCGTGTGCTTCCGACCTTCCCGCCCTCTCTCTCGGCCGCCGCCGCGCGCTCGCTCGCAACCCTCGGCGTGGAAGTGCTGACCGGTCGCCGGGTGAAAGCGGTGGACGCGGGCGGGGCCGACGTCGGGGGCGAGTGGATCGCGGCGCGCACAGTCGTGTGGGCGGCCGGTGTTGCCGCGTCGCCGGCGGCGGCGTGGCTTGGGGTTGCGGCCGATCCTGCCGGGCGCGTACCGGTGGGGCCGGACCTGAGGGTGCCCGGCCGACCCGAAATTTTCGTCATCGGCGACACGGCCGCGTGCAATGCCTGGCGTGGCAAGCCGACGCCCGCCCTTGCGCCGGCCGCGAAGCAGGGCGGCGCCTATGCAGCCAGAGCCATCCGGGCTGCTCTCGCCGGCCGTCCCGTGCCGCCGCCGTTCCGCTACCGCCATTACGGCAGCCTTGCCACGATCGGGCGGCAGGCAGCAGTCGCGGACTTCGGCGTGATCCAAGTGCGCGGCGCGCCGGCGTGGTGGCTCTGGGGCGCGGCCCATATTGCTTTTTTGGTGGGCGTGCGCAACCGCATCATTGTTCTCGTCACATGGTTCTGGGCCTATTTGACCTTCCGGCGCAGCAGCCGCCTCATCACCGGTTCGGGACTTTGAGAAGTGATTGCCGTTCATTCATGGCTTGTGTCCCCAAGACAACTAGCAGGGTTGGGCCGCATAGCGCCGATTCGACCCTTCGACGATGCAAGGAAACATTGTGACGATAGCCAGCCGGCACGTTTGCCGTCACCCTGCAGCGCCTACTTTTCGCTGAGGGTCAGGGCAATGTTCGTCGTTGCCGCTCAAGCATTCTCGAGCAAAAGATCTGCCAGTCATTCAGTTCTGGGAATCTTTAGCGGTAAACGTCCGAGAGACACCCGTCCACGCGAGAGCCATTTTTCAGATCCGAATAGTGGCCGGAGTGACGCTTCTTTCGGCGGTAGCGGGTGCCACTTATGGCCTGCGCTTCACGCCGATTTGGCCGAACATTGTGATCGGAGTGACGGTCGGCGCCCTGAATGGCGCAGTCCTTCAGCACGCTCGAAATCTTTGTAATTGGGCCTCTCGCGACATTGCGCCGATTGTCGCTTGTCTCCGTCCTGACGCTGCGGACGGTGATCTACGGGACGACGTTCATCTTAGCCGGGATAGCCGCGACGCTATTTGTCGGCGCTGTTGCGCCGAGTTTCGTTTTCCTTCCGAACCGTATGGTGATGCAGCCCAGCCTGCCGTTCTCGCTGGGTGTCGCGCTTCCTTCAACATCGTCTTCGTACTGGCCGCGCTTCTCGGGCCGCAGGTCCTCGTCTCATTGCTCACCGGACGCTACCGGCGGCCGCGATCGGAGCAACGGATCGTGATGTTTCTCGACCTCCATGACTCGACGCGCCACGCCGAGCGGCTCGGCGACGTGAATTTTCACAGCTTTCTCAATTTAATATTCTTCGATATGTCCGACCCGGTGCTTGCCGCCAGAGGCTCGATCTATCGCTACGTCGGCGACGAAATCATCATCACTTGGCCGCTCGAACGGGGCACGCGGGATGCCGCCTGCATCGCCGCCAATGCGTGTGCACGCAATGCGGCCGGCTTTCTTGTCGGAAAGAAATACGGCGCGATCGTAATGCCGCACCAGCGAGGCAGCGAGACGATCGAGCTCGTCGCTCGCCGCAATACATCCTTGCGGCCAAGCGCGCGGATGATCCGCTGGCGCACGCGTCCGTCCTCGCGCTCGTTCTCAACGAGGTAGAGATAGCGATGGCCTCGCTGTCTTCTCGCCGACAAACATCGCCTCATTGTTTGGAGATTCGCCGATAATATCAAGCAAAAGCGGCGGTTTTACTGAAATGTTCCACTACGTTCTTGCCAAATCTCAGCAGCTGAACGATCCAAATGAAACGAGTTAATCAGGTTACTAAACCCGCCACCTCACTTACTGTTCAAGTCGGGTCTCTGTGGGCTGCTTCGTCAGTGGGTGTCGAAGATCTTTGATAATCGGCGACCTTTGCGCAAACGACCGCGGTCTCCGCGGACGTGGGCTGATCCGGGTCACCAGCTGGCGGCAGGCTGCCGAACGTCATCAAGCAGGCCGTCAACGAGGCTCATCCGTTCCACATGTCGTTTAGGCGCAGTGTGTAAGCGGGGTCAGCCGGCGGCGGCATGGCCGGGCGGACCCGGGCCGGCACCCGGGCGAGCCCGGGTTGATTGCGTAATGTCATTCCCTAATAGTCGCGCCGGTAGAGGCCGCGGCGCTGCAACTCGGGCACGACGCGGTCGACAAAGTCGGCAAAGGCGCCGGGAAAATAGGGTGGCAGGATGTTGAACCCGTCGGCCGCTCCCGACAGAAACCACTCTTCGAGGGTGTCGGCGATGCGCATCGGCGTTCTGCAAACGACCCAATGGCCACGCGCGGCCCGCGGTCAGGTTGTAGAGGTCGCGCAAGGTCATGTTCTCGCGTCGTGACCAAGGAGACAGAGAATGAGCGAAAGCAACCTCGACGATCGTGCAGCGATCCACGATCTCTTCACGCGCTATTGCTGCGCGCTCGATAATGGCGAGATTGAGGTCGTGGTCGATTGCTTCACGGTAGACGCGATCCTCAAGAGCCCGGTCATCGACATCCGTGGCCGCGACGAAATCCGCGCCCTCGCCGGTCGCTTCGCGGCGCAACGCTCCGCGGGCACGCAATTTCGTCATATGGTTAGCAATGTCGCCGTGACGATCACCGGAAACCGGGCTGCCGCCAGTGCTTATCTGTTAGTGCTCATCTCAAAGGACGGCGACCATCGTAGCCTTCCGCCCGGCCGCTATGCGTGCGAGCTGATCAAAGAGGACAGCGGCCAATGGCGCTTCTCGCGCCGCACCGTCTTTCATGACCACGACTACACGCTCGACGGGATCGGTCGTTAAACTCGCGGGGGCAAACGGAAGACCATCTTCAGTCAGCCTCCGGTCGCGCCAGCAAGGTCTTCTAAGGAAACGCTCAACAATTCTACTCGCCGAGCGATATGGCAGAGGGGGCGTAGTTTATTGATAATAGCAGGTCACGTGGCCGGAGGTTGAAGTGGCGGAATTTCAGGATTGATCGCGAATTCTGTCTCGATGTTCGTGGATTGTCCTGCCATCCCGGTAGCATCCGAGCCCTCACGCCTGGGCGGGCGCGAGCAGCCTCTTCTTGACGATCACCAGATTGGCCAGGGCGAACAGGGTGTGGAGTTGCGCGGTGTTCTTGGCCAACCCGCGATAGCGCAGCTTCTTATGACGAAAGAGGTTCTTGACGATGTGGAAGGGGTGCTCGACCCAGGCCCGCACCTGCGCCAGCGCCCGCTCCTCCGGCTCGACGAGATCCCGCAAGACTTTCGGCAGGGCCTTGATGATGCCGCGCTTGACGGCAATGTTCCACGATACCGCGCGCTCGGCGTGTTCGGGGCGCTTGGCCGCCCCGGTGTAGCCGGCATCGGCGAAGACCGCTTGCTCCTGGCCGTGCAATACCGCCGCCATCTGGCTGATGTCGGCCTCGTTGGCGGCGGTGCCGGTGAGCGAGTGGACCACACCGGAGGCGGCATCCACCCCGATATGCGCCTTCATCCCGAAATGCCACTGGTTGCCCTTCTTGGTCTGATGCATCTCAGGATCGCGCGCTTTCTCCTTGTTTTTGGTCGAGGCCGGGGCGGCGATGATTGTGGCATCGACAATCGTCCCCTGGCGCATCAACAACCCGCGCTCTGCCAGCATCGCCGCGACCTCGTCGAACAGGCCTTTGGTCAACTCGTGCTGTTCCAGCCAATGGCGGAAGTGCCGCACCGTCGTCGCGTCCGGCACCGGGTCGCGGTTCAGGTCGATGCCGGCAAAGCCGCGCAGCGCCTGGCTGTCATAAAACGCATCCTCGACCGCCGCGGCGGCCAGCCCGTACCACTGCTGCACAAAGTAGACCCGCAGCATGCGCTCCAGCCCGATTGGCGGCCGACCGCGCTCGCCCTTTGGGTAGAGCAATCCAGTATCGCAAAGAACGGCCAGGCCATATCGGCCGGCATGTTGTTGTCCGACGGGGACCTGGGCGATCCTAAACGGCGTGATCCTTGAGAATCGATATTCCCGGCGCCCCGCTTTGATGAACCTTGTCGTGAGCCCAGGTTCCCAATCGATTCCGAGACTACGCCTTCGTCTTCAGATAAAGTTGCGTGCACGATGATCTCTCTGTGGGAAGGAGCACGCGCATGATCGTACGGATATATACGGGCCGGGATGGCCAGACCCATTTTGAAGATCTCCCGCTGCCGACCGAGGAGAGCCACAATGTTGCGCTTCAAGCGGGTGCCAACCTCGCGTTCCGCTGTTTCCCTGCGGACTATTGGAGCGATTGGCACACCGCGCCCCGGCGACAATACATTTTTATTCTCGTGGGGCAGATGGAAATCGGGATCGGCGATGGCACCACGCGCGATTTTGGACCGGGTGATGTGGTCCTCGCTGACGACCTCACAGGCCAGGGCCACACGACGCGCTCGTTGGGAGTTCCGCGGATCAGCGCCACTGTGCCGGTGGGCGCCTAACGCGGGTCCTGCCCCCCATCCACGGATGAGGACACCCTATGGCACTTCGGCCACCGTGTTGCTCTGAGGCGCCGCGAGGCATCTTGGCATGAGCCGGCGAGGCGCTCGCTGCCCGGCACCATGACGCACCCCGCGACGCCAAGACGGTTCGGTTACACACGAGGAGACTACGTATGCCAGAGCGTCAACGTATGACGACCCGACTGAAGACGCTGTTTCAACGGCCCGAATTATTTGTCTTAGCGGGCGGGATCAATCCCATAGGCGCGAAGATGGCTGAAGCGCTGGGCTATGAGGCCTTCTACATGTCTGGGGGCAATACCTCGGCGCACCAACTGGGCTGGCCCGACTCCGGGACCAGTATGCGCGACATGGTGGACAACGCCCGGAAAATTGTCCTGATCGTGCAGATCCCGGTCTTCGCGGATGCCGACACAGGCTACGGTGATGCCATCAGTACGCATTACACCGTGCGGGAATACATTCAGGCGGGCATCGCTGGCGCTCATATTGAAGACCAGACGTTTCCGCCGAAATCCGGCCCCCGCCGCCGCTGTATCTCGATTCAGGAGATGGTCGGAAAGCTCCGGGCGGCGATGGATGCCAAACAGGCTCTCGACCCGGACTTCATGATCATGGCCCGGTGCGATCTCGGCGGCGTGCCGGGCGCCAGCTTTGCGGAGATTATTGAACGCTGCCAGGCCTACAAAGCCGAAGCGCAGGTCGATGTCATCTGCCCCAATGGCTTGCGCACCTGGGAAGAAATTCAAGAGGCGATCCGCCTCATTCCCGGGCCCGTCGTCCCCCTCATTCCCGCCCACCTGTCGCCGTATCCCTCCTTACAAGCGCAGCAGGATGCCGGGGCCGCGGCGGCCTGGTTTCCCGCGCTGACCACCATGGCAGGCCTGCAGGCTAACTGGGATTTTTTGAGTGATTTTAAGCAGCGCGGCACATTGGCCCTGGATGCGCTCCGTGCCCAGGCGGCTCAGAGCCCCTGGGGCGTCGCCAGTAATGGCCGCATTCTGGACGGGCCGCGTCTGCGCTCCATGGAGGAGATGTATCTTCCACACTAAGGCTGGGAGACGCTGTCCCGGGCTGGGTGCTGGCGCCGCCAATGCTCGGCGATCTCGTTGCGTCGGCAGATCCAGACCCGGTCGTGGCGCAGGATGTGATCGATAAAACGGGCAAACGCGGCGGCACGAGCCGGCTTCCCGGCGAGACGGCAATGCAGAGCGACGGTCATCATCTTCGGCGTCTGCTCGCCCTCGCGGTGGAGCGCGTCGAAATTGTCGCGCAGCGAGACGAAGAAATCCTCGGCCTGACCCCAACCCAGGCCACGCGCGAGGCGCGTGTCGGTGTCGTCGAGCGTGTGCGGGATGATGAGATGTGGCCGGCCGTAATCGTAAGTCCAATAGGGTAGTTCGTCGTTGTAGGCGTCACTGTCATAAAGGAACCCGCCTTCCTCGACGACAAGGCGCCGTGTATTGGCGCCCGGCGTGCCGATGTACCAGCCGATCGGCCGCGTTCCGGTCAGTCGCCGAATGGTCTCGACGGAGAGGCGGATATGCTCTCGCTCGGTTGCTTCGTCGATGCCGTGATAGTCGAGCCAGCGCCACCCGTGATCGACGACGTCGCAGCCCTGACGCGCCATCATCTCGGCGGCTTGCGGGTTGCGCTCGAGCGCCATGCCGACGGCATAGATCGTCGGGATCACCTGCCGCTCGGCAAAGATTCGCATCAGACGCCAGAAGCCGACGCGACTGCCATATTCGTAAGCCGACTCCATATTAAGATCGCGCGCGCCCTGGAGTGGGCCCGGCATGAGAAGGTCGGTCAGGCGCGTCTCGGCGACCTTGTCGCCGTGCAGGACGCTGCGCTCGCCACCTTCCTCATAGTTGACGACAAAATTGACGGCGAGGCGCGCCCCACCGGGCCAACGCGGGTCCGGCGGCTGGTCGGCATAGCCGACCAGATCGCGCGGATAGCCGGTCATCGACGCCGAGCTGCCGTCATGCCGATGAGCTTATCGCCGGCTGGTGACCCCGGATACCCGAGATCGGCATCTGGCGCGCCGCCACCGCTGATGCTGAACCGCGCTGACGAGCTCGCCTCGCGTGAGAATTACCACGGCCAGGCAACATGGCGCCGGATCATCGAGACCGTCGTTGACGATAGGAAATTTCGTTCCGCACTCGGATCGATCAAATCCGATCCCTTGCCCGCCAGCTGGGTTTCATTCTTGATAACCGGTTTGATCGAGAATAGAGGGCCAAGGCGGGGCAGGGGGCCACACCGAGCGGCAGGACAAGCGTATCTCGTCGCCTAAGCGCAGAAGCCGACGGCTTTTCAAGCTGAACGGGCATCGTATGAAGAATGATGACAGTCGCGACCGAGAAACACGCCGCATTTTTCCAATCGGACTGTTTGTGTACCGAGCGGTGAGGGGAAAGACAGGAGCCGTCATTTTCGGCAACTGCCGGGTGCCCACTCGGGTTGCCGATCGCCCCATATTGAGGGTAGTGCCTGGACCTGTATCTACTTCGTGAAGAGGAAACGTGCGGATCGCGACTTACAACGTCAACGGTATCAACGGACGCCTGGCGAATGTCCTCGAGTGGCTGGGCGAGACAAAGCCGGACGTCGCAAGTCTGCAGGAGCTGAGGACGCCCGACGACAGGTTTCCGGAGGCGGCGATCCGTGCTGCCGGTTACGGCGCGGTCTGTCATGGCGAGAAAAGCTGGAACGGGGTGGCTATCCTCGCGCGCGGCGCCGCGCCGACGCTGATCCGCCGGGGCTTGCCGGGCGATCCCGACGATACGCATAGCCGCTACATCGAAGCGGCGGTCGACGGCGTGATCGTCGGGTGCCTTTATTTGCCGAACGGCAATCCCGCACCGGGCCCGAAATTTGATTACAAGCTGCGCTGGTTCGAAAGGCTGACTGAACATGCGGCAGGGCTGCTCGCGAGCGGCGCGCCGGTCGTGCTGGCGGGCGATTTCAACGTGATGCCGACCGAGCTCGACGTTTACGCGCCGGAGCGCTGGGTCGACGATGCGCTGTTCCGGCCGGAGATGCGCGCAGCCTCCGCCGGCTGACCGGGCAGGGCTGGACCGACGCGCTGCGGACCCTGCATCGCGGTGAGCGGATCTACACCTTCTGGAAATATTTCCGGAACGCGTTTGCCCGCGACGCCGGGCTGCGGATCGACCATCTGCTGCTGAGCCCGTCCATTGCTGATCGGCTGGTCGCGGCCGGTGTCGATCGTGAGGTTCGGGGGCGCGAGCATGCGAGCGACCACGCGCCGGCCTGGATCGAGATTGCAGAATCCAAGACCCCGGTTTCGCGCCGGGGACGGCGGATCAGGAAGGATCGTTGAATTCGCTGCCGGGATAAATGCGTATAGCCTGATCGCGCAGCCAGTCGAGAACTTCGCCGGCGCTGGAGGCTGATGATTTTTCGGCCCGTTTCGGCTCGCCGATGGCGGCATAAAAGTCGCCATCCCAAATCCACGAAATCAAGGCGGTGATATCGCTTGCGCAAAGCTGGTCGAGGATCGGCTCGCGGTCCGGACGGTCGGAGCATTCCGCACGAAGTTCAATATCCGGGAAGTGACGCACTGCCTCGTGCTTCAGCCAGCGGACGGCCTCACCGGTAGCTGGAAAGGTCTGCTCGGCAAGCGGCGGGTCGCGAGGAGGCGCGAAAACCGCGCTCGCGATGCCACGATAGTTCGACATTGAATTCATTGGCGTAAAGCTCGTCGAGCATGGGCTCTTTATTTGCGCCATTCGGATCGGGTCTGTTCATGTCCTGCGAACGCTCCGCGGCTTCGGCGGCTTGCGGCAGCGAGAGAAGGGGCGTTAGGCAGCCAGGAGTTCGGAGGCGAGCGCTTCGGCCGGCGCCATTTCCTCAATTTCGCGCGTCGGCGAGGCGCGTTCTTTCTCGATTTGGGCGAGCAGCCAGGTCTTGACCGCGGCCGCTGCCCGCTCGCGCTCCGCGTTGTCATGATCGAGACGACGGGCCCTAAGGATCACAGAGCGTAGCTCGGCGGCGCTACCGCAGCGGCGATCGTTGAAGTGGACAAGTGGAAGGCCGGGCCGGGGCATCGCATCCCGCAATAGCGCGATCGCCGACGCCTTCGGCAGACTATGCTTGCGGCTCAGACGCAAAAAGAGCGCCGACAAGGCAGTGGCCGCCGTTACCGTCGTCATAACAGCCGCGTGTCCAGCGGCCGTCATCGGCAAAGAACTCGAGCATGAGATCGAGCAACTGGACCGCTTTGGCGATTTCTGCTTCCGGCATGGGGTTTGATCGCTCCCGTTCCGGGGTAAAGAAACCGAGCGTATCACGGCCCGCCGCGAACCGCATCGCCGGATGCTCATGGCAAAACAATCGGCTCGATCGGCGAGGGATCGTTGTTCTTGACGCTGCCGACGCGCGGGATGACCGGCCAGCAGATCATTTCATCGGAAGGGTATGCGCGCAGCAAAAAGAGTGCGACGGTAGCGATTGCGAAACGCAATTCGCTGCCCGACGGCTGGGACGGGGGTGCTGGCGGGCTTCCGGCCATGATCCGCACGACAATTGACGAAGGTTTACCACCCTTTACTGGGTCCAGCGCGCCGCCGCGCGCATTCTCAGCTGGAGCTATCGCCGCAATGGAGGAGAAACGATGAGCGACTGGGACAACACGGCACACGACATGGTCTCTACCAATTTTGGGCCGCCGAACGAGATTACGGTGCTGTTCGACGACAAGATTGTGACCTTCCCGATGTCGACTGCGTCAACCTTGGCAGACCTCGTCCAGCGCCTAGCGGAGAAAGGTGGACCGCAGAGCCGACAGATCCTCTCGGTGACGGTGAAGCAGGGCGGCGCAATCGGCTACCGAGGCCGGTGTCGGCAGCAGGAAACGGCACGACTGGCCACCAAATCCGCGCGAACGTGGCGATGCGCCGCTCTGCTAACGACATCCTCGCGGCGATCGGACACATCTCCAGTGAGATGGCGGGGGTGACGATCGACACCTTCGAAGCCGACTGGCGCAAACGGTGGCTGGTCGAGCGAGGAAGCGAAATCATCTCCGCGGCCGATCGCCATTTGACGGACGAGCTCAAATGCCGGCATCCCGAGATGCCGTGGGCGAAGGTGGCGGGGATCGAGAATGTTCTGCGCCACGAGTACGAGGGCGTTGCGCCGCCGGTCTTGTGGAAGCTCGCGCAGGACGGTCTCACTCCATTGGAGCAGGTTTGCAGTGAAGAGCTGGCGAGGGGACAGTCGGGCGAAGGGTCGGCCAGGCGTTAAAAGGAAAATTCATACTGGCCGGACCGGGTTTGCCGGCGCGGTGAGGCGGTCGATATAGAGGATTTTGAAGCGAGGTGAAGATCGGCGGCGCCAGAGGCTGGCATTTGCCGGAATTTCGTCCTGACCCAAACCAGTTGGCCGGTCGTGACGAACACGAGGAGGCCCTCGGCTGCCCCTGTTGCGACTAGATAATCGTGCAGTTGTTCGCGGTAGAGGCCGATCTGAAAGAGGCTTGGAGCCACATCCGTTTTCCAGTCGATCACAAGATCGATTATGCCGGTTTCGCCGTAAGCAACAGCATCAGCAACACCGCCGACGTAGACAGAGCGATCGTCAGAGGTTTGTGCGGAGAAGACTGTGACTTCAGGAAGCAGGCTGGCTCGGCACGCGGCAATCTCGGAGATAGCGAGGGCTCGCAAGGTTGTCGCGGCCAGCTCGGGAGCGTGTGGTCCTTCTTCAGGCCGAGCAGCCTCGGGCGTGCCGAGCTGCAGAAGCAAGGCTCTTGCGCGCGTCTCGAGCGCTTGAGCCTGATCGGGCGTCTCTCCCGTCAGCACCTCCTCCAGCAGCTTATGGACGATGAGGCCTCGTTCGCGGCTACCGCGAACGGCACTCGCGACTTGCGCATTGCGAGGCGGTAGCTGTTCAGTGGGCTCCGCGGGATCGGCGAAGATTTCGTCACGAGCGGGCGGCGTCGGCGCATCGAATGGCATCTCGTGGCGGCTTGGGCTGCGCCATACGATGGAGCGGCGAGCGGCGACGATGATGGCGGCTTCGTTGCGCCAGGTGGTTTCGTCCTGCGTATTGTGCGGCTCCTCGATTTCGGGAAGGTCAGGGGCATATACGATCGCGCGAGGGTCGAACGTCGGCAGTTCGTCTAGCCGGAGGTCAACGATACTCATCCAGTCGTTGCCCTTCCGCTCGCTTTGCCGCGGCAGCAGAAGGAGATCGCAGGCGCGGGTTATCGCCACGTACCAGAGGCGCACGCGCTCGCGGCGCAGCTGATCTCTTTCGGCCGTCTTGACCAGCTCATAATCGGGTGGGGCCTGATCGAGAAGCTTGAAATGGACGGTATCGTCCGATCGCCGGTGCAGAAAGGTCGTGTCGTCATAGAGCTCAGTGGGGGAATTGATCGGGATGACGACCGGCCATTCGAGTCCCTTGGCGAGGTGCATCGTTATGATCGAAACAGATTCGGCCTCCGCGTCAGGCCGACCTTCGACCTGAGCCTCGGCGTCCTCCCAGTTGTGTCGCATGGCCAGAGCAAAGGCCGTGAGGCCGCGTCCGTCGTAAGCGCGCGCCATCTCGAGGAACAGCTCGACATTTGCAAGGGCGCGCTCGGGTGCAAGGCGATAACGAGAGCGTAGTATCGGGCGAATGTTAAGCTCTTCGATAGCCTCCGCGATGATCTGGTAGGGCGTTGTGCGGCGCGCTTTGCGGGCCAGGTTCTGAAGCACTTCGAGGGTGCGGCCGAGAAGAGGATGGGCGATCGCGGTGCGATCGGTCCACAGATGAAGTCGCGGTGCCGGCCCGTCTTGTCGAGCCGGCAAAGCGGCGATGGCGTCTGCGATCTCCTCTTCGCTCAGACCGACAAGCGGACCACGCAGAAAGGCCCCGAAGCCCAGTGTGTCGCGACGGTCGGCGATGGTGCGGGACAGGGCAATGAGATCCTGGATCTCCTGACGGCGGAAGAAGCCTTTGCCGGCCTGCGAGGCGACCGGTACATGGCGAAATTCAAGCGCGCGTTCGTAGCGCCAAAGACTGGCGCCGGTGGGAGCGAGGAGAGCGATGTCGCCGGCGCGGCAGACCCGCATGGTCTGGCTGCGCTTGTCCCAGATTTGATAATTCCCGATCAATCGCTGAACGATCTGGGCGACGATAAGGGCTTCCTCCTCGCGCACAAGCTCGGCATCGAGTCTGCCTTTGGTGTCTTTATGGCGATCATCAATCGGGATTTCGAAACAGGCGACGGCATGTCCATCGGGCGACGCCACGCGCGCCGCCGCCAGGGGCGTAAAGCCGGGCTGTCCGGCCGCCTCCGACAAGAGCGGCTGGAAGCGGTCATTGGCGAAATCTAGGATCGGAGCGCGGGAGCGGAAGTTTGCCGTAATCTCGATGATGCTGTCCGGATCTTGCGCGAGAAGAGCGCGTTTTGCCTCAAGATAGGTGTCAACATCGGCGCCGCGAAAGCGGTAGATCGCCTGCTTCGGATCGCCGACGAGGAACAGGCTACCCGGGCGCAACCGCCGCGCGATCCAGGGCAGGTTCTGGGTTCCTTCACCGCAAAGCAGCCAGAGGATTTCGGCCTGCAGGGGATCCGTATCCTGAAATTCGTCGACCAGGACGCGCGGGTAGCGGCGAGCAAGGACCTGGCGCACGCCGGGATCGCGGACGAGGAGATCGCGCGCGTGATGGAGAAGATCGTCGAAATCGAGGAGAGCGGCTTGCCGCTTGTAGTCTGCGTAAAGCGATCTGAGCGCTTCGAATTCGCTTACGAACCGGGAGAGGGCGGCGGCGGCGATGTTGGCCGAGAAGCTTTCATAAGCGTCGCTGCAGCGGTCATAAGCGGCTTTTGCGGCAGCGGAAAGTTGCTCGCCACGCGCCTTCCCGTATCCGGCTTGGCATGCTGCAGCATGCCATTTCCCTTTGTTTTGCCACACCTTAAAGCGGACTTCGCTACCATGGCGGCAATCCGGCGGTGCATGCAGCAGAAGACGGGCGATGACCCGCCCGGTGATCGGGGTGCTGAGGGTCTCATCGAGCATCACGCGGAGCTGCGCGAGATCGGCGACACATTCGGCGGTCGCCGGTTCGGTAATTCCGCAGCCAATATACCAGTCGGTGAAGGCGATTATTGTCCGGGAAAGGCGGCGGAGATTATCCGTGTCCAGCTCGACCTGGGGAGCGCGCGCGGTCCGTTTGGTTCTGAGGAAGTTGGCGGCGTCGGCAATGAGGGCAACGACCTGGTCCGGCGCGATGGCAAGAATTTCGGCAAAGAAATCGTCTTCGCTTCGAAGGTTTGTTATCTGCGGGATGCGGCCGAGAGCATCGTCGTCGCGGGCGCGCCCGAAGCGGGCCGACAGCCAAGCCCTCATTAAATCCTGATAAGCGAGATCGGCGGCCGCCGGATCGATTATTGCTGCTCCTGGATCTATGCCAGCCTCGATCGGGTATGGCTTTATGAGCTGCTGGCAGAAGCCGTGGATGGTTGTGCAGGTGATCTCGTCGAGAGCTGTGGCCGCGGCTGCAATCGCTGCGCGCTGATCCGCCGGAAGGCCGACGGGGAGTGCACACTGCAAGTCGGGGGGCACGGTGCCAGCCGCGAGGCAGGTAACGAAGCGTTCGATGCGTTCGAGCAGTTCGGCGGCGGCCGCTTCGGTAAAGGTTATGGCTACGATGTCGCGAGGGCGAATTCCATGCTCCAGCATCATAGCCACGCGCCCGGCCATCAGGGCGGTCTTACCGCTGCCGGCGCCGGCCTCGACGAGCAGGGCCGCATCATGATCGAGAAGCGCGCGCCGTCGCGCTGCGGCATCCGGAAGGGCAGGGCAGAAATGGCCGTCTGGCATCATTCCATCTCCCAGAGCGGGACGAGATCAGCCAGGCGCGCCGTAATCAGCGGAAACTTCAGATCGAAATACGTCTCCTTGGCTCCGCCCGGCAGAGCGAAGGCGAAATCGTTGTAGGAATCGGCGGCGGCGGGTCCCGGCAGCAGGTTTCCGGCCGCAGCTAATCGGGCAGCGGCCGCGGTAAACTCGGCAAGCCGGGACAGCACGGCATCCGGGTCGGCAAGCGAATAGAAGCCATCATCGCCTGCCTTGAGGTAGAGGAGCCGGCTGCTGATTCCGGTGACTCCCGGGAGCAGAGACCGGACGGCAAAGGCGTAAAGGCAACGCTGCAGCTCCGCGCCGCCGTTGAGCACCAGATTCCTGTTCTGGCCTGGCGGCCGGCCGGATTTGTAGTCGGTGACTCGGGCGGCTTGGCCGTTTGCCGCAAGATCGAGACGGTCGATGCTGCCGCCAATGCGCAAGGAGGTGCCTGGAACGACAACGGGAGCCATCGGGTCCCAGGGGAGTTTCGCGTGGTCCTCGGGTGTAAGCTCGCGGGCGCGGCGATCAGCGCCGAACGGGATTTCGGCCCAGCTGCGCTGGCCGGGAAGCTGCGGCTCGGAGAAGGTGAGGGCGGCAAGTGCGAGCTCGCGGATATCCTCTAATTTTCTGCGCCAGATGACCGGTGGGGGTGTCGGTTGCGATTGCTCCCAGTCCGTCGCGACGCTGTCGAGCGCGCTGTCGACCGCGACGTCAATTTCATGAGGAGTAGCCGAGGCAAAACTTCCGGAAGCCTCGAGACGGGTGACGGCAACCTGCAAGGTCGCATGCATGAGGTTGCCGAATGGCAAGGCGCCGAGCACCAGCGGATCTTCGGTCTCTCTGGGCTGCTCCCAGCGGAAAGCGTATTGCCAGAAATAGCCGAGCGGATCGCGCAGCAATTTGACGAGCGAGGTCGCCGACTGCTGGCGTTGAAGCGCGGCCGTCACGACAGGATGATCATGGCGAATGAGCCCGTCATGTTCGGTCAGGCGGCCGCTATGCCAGTCGATCCAGCAGGTCGCGGCGGATACCGCTTCTGGCAGGTCCACGAATTCGGCGGGACGGGCGAAGAGCCGATCCGACCATCCGGCGGCATGTTCGGGTATGCGCGCACGCTGACGGTGAAATTCGGGTGTATCGCTGGGGTACAAGGGCGATACGCCGTTGAGGCGTCCTTCAGCATCGCGCCGGGACCGCGAACAGAAGAGCTGGCGCGCTGTTGCGCGGCGAATAGTTTGAAAATCGCGGCGGTCGGCGTCATGCACCGACAATGGTTCGAGGCGGTGAGCGGGGACGATGTGGTCCGGCAGGAGAGGGTCTTCGCTGGCGTGGCGCGGCCAGGCGCGCGATGTCAGGCCTATGAGCCTGACGAAGGGGCGGGGCACAGCCGCAAGCGAGGCCGCCGGGGTCCAGATGATCGCCGCCTCGGGTGCGACGTCGTCCGGCAAGCGGAGCGTGGTCAGTGTTACGTCCAGGGCTTGGGGAGGCCCCTCGATAAGCGCCTTGCGCCAGATGGCGAGGGCGCGCTCTTTGAGCAGGAGTTCGCCGATTTCGGCCGCTTCCTTGAGGCCGCGGGCAAGAATATCGACGAGTCCGCGAAGCGTCGTGGCATGGTCGCCGCCGTCACGGAATGAGCTCGTTGAGAGGGTCGACAGGACCTGACGCCAGCGGGCGGCGTCAAGCAGCGGCGCCTCCATGGGGAGGGCTTGCGCCCAGTCGGGAGGCAGTGCGGTAAGAATTTTGCCGTCGCGCCGTAAGAGGCTTGCCAGCCTGACCATGCGCGTGTGGCTGAAGCCGTGCAGCAATAGTTCGGCGAGGGCCGCCGCGAGCTGTCCGTCGGCAGTGGTGAGGACCTTTCGGCCATGAACGAAATGAAGATCAAGGCCGCTCATCTCGCTGAGAGCGAGGAAATGGTCGTCCCATTCCTCGGGAGCGGCAGCTGCGATGGCGATTTCGTGCGGTTGTGCCTGCTCGCTGGCGATGAGCTCGCGCGCCCATCGAAGCGCTTCGAGCGCCTCGTGCCG
Organism: Allostellaceae bacterium; assembly: GCA_036495885.1. Lineage (GTDB taxonomy): Bacteria > Pseudomonadota > Alphaproteobacteria > ATCC43930 > CGMCC-115725 > AP-15. The sequence continues at coordinate 20,090 of DASXMC010000311.1, forward strand.
CGGGCTCGCGCATGACTCCCGACGAATTGTCGGATTCTGCGGCGGCGCATCGACGACGGAAATGCCGAGTTGACGGACCCAGGAGGGAACATGGCGGGGGCCGGCGACCCATCGCACGTCAGTTTGGCCGGCGAGCGCCGCGAGAAGCGGACGCCAGACGGGAGACATTTCGGTGCGGCCATGGACAGCGATTGGGCCGAAAAGCGTGCGGGCATGCGAGATCCGCGGAAGCGCGGCGCTGACAAGATCGATTGGCCGGCGCATCGCGGACCCGAGGCGCTTCAGCACTTCCTGTTCAAGGCGCTCCACCGCCTTCAGGCGAGACCCCGCCTCAGTATCCGCATTTGCGGCAAGCTCCGCGAGGTTCAATCCCGCTGCCCACGCCTTGGACAGGGTTGCTGCTGCGGCGCGCGGAAATCCGGGAAGTCCTTTAATGCGGTCGAGATCGCCGAGTTCTGCGAAGACAGCTTTCGTAATCGCGGCTTTGAGGGCATCCGGATCGACGGGCTCAAGAAAGCCGCCGGCTAAACGTGCTGCCAGTCCTTCAATCGGAAGAGCTTGCAATCCATGGTGTCCGGCCTCCGCCGCCTGCATTCGTGCATAGCGCCAAGCGAGACGAGAATGGATGATTATGGTTTCGCGCACACAACCCTCAGTGATGCCTATAGTAGAATTATTCTTTCAAGTTGTTAAAGATCAGCTCAAGGTCAGCATCGATAATACACCGCGAGAGAGCGGTGTTGCGGGCTGACGGAAGTGAGCATTTGCGCGCTGTGCGCGAGGTGTAGCCAGATCTCAGAAAGACCCGTGGGAACGAATCAGATGACGGCACGTCGTGGAGACCCGGCCTTCGGCGAGGGCCCTGCTGCATGAAACTGAGGCGTGGAGCTGTCACGCGCATTTCCGGCAGCGAAGCTGATTATCGATCCTGCGAGAATGTTCTTGTATTGTTCTCGGC
>DASXMC010000312.1:0-1570 GCA_036495885.1 Allostellaceae bacterium
GGGTCGATGCGGCTGCGGCTTTATGAGAATTACCGTTTCGTGCTGTATGCGCCGTTTTATGCGGCGCATACGATCGGCGCCTATCGGGCCGAAGGGCTCGAGGTCGAACTGGCGCCCTCGCCCGGTCCGGGAAAGGCCGAGGCGGCACTGATCGACGGGACAGTCGACGTCCTGTGGGCTGGGCCGATGCGGGTCATCAAGCATCATGACGACAATCCCGGCTCTCCCCTCGTCTGTATTGCAGAGATCGTCTGCCGCGACCCGTTCTCGATTGTCGGGCGCTACCCGAATCCTGGGTTTCGCCTCGGCGATCTCGCCCATATGCGGTTTGCCAGCGTCAGTGAAGTACCGACACCCTGGCTGTGCCTGCAGCAGGATCTGCGTGAAGCCGGCCTCGACCCTGAGCGGCTCGATCGCGTCGGCGACCGCAGCATGGCCGACAATCTCGCCGCATTGGGAGATGGCGGGCTCGATGCGGCGCAGTTTTTTGAACCCGTCGTCGACGAAGCGTTGTCGTCGGGCGCCGGTTACTTGTGGCATGCCGCGAGCAGCCGCGGGCGCACCACCTACACCGCCTTTGTGACGACTCGCGATCAACTGTCGGGCAATGCCGAGCCGCTGCTGAAAATGGTTCGGGCGATTTACCGCACTCAGCAATGGCTGCGGGCAAATTCCGCTGCCGCCATAGCCGATGCGATCGCGCCGTTTTTTCCGGCGCTCGACCGAGCGTTATTGGCGCGCGCTGTCGGCCGCTATCAGCGACAGGATGTATGGGGAAGCGACCCGATCCTCCCCGAGGATGGCTTTGAGCGATTGCGCCGCGCGCTTGCTTCGGGCCGGTTTATTCACCGCGCGGTGGCCTATCGGGAATGCGTCGATAACCGGCTGGCGCAGCAAGCCATTGGCGGCATCGGCGCTCCGTAAGGTTAATACGATGCAATAGGCCAGACCGCTCGGCGAACCGTCAGCAAAGCGTCCCCAATCGGGCCGCCGACGTTCCAGACCGCGCCGACACTGACTTCACGAGCCAAAATTGCCTCCAGCCAAAACTGCCTCCGGCCAAAACTGACCCCGGATTGTAATAATTTTTCGCTGCGGCCTTTTATCCCAACCCAGCGTTTGCCATGTATTTCGGAATTTCTGCAGTGCCGAATGTGGCGAACTGCCGAGGGGAGCGAGGGCAAATGGCGACGTTGGACGAAATCAGTCAAGAAAAACAGAAATTGGCCGAACGGCTGGCACGACTAGACGCGGATCGGACAAAGCTTGCACAGCAAGTCGAGGAACTCGAAATCGCCGAGCGCGTGCTGTCGCGGTTTGGTGCAGCACCGCCGGCCGTGCGCCGCGGACGCGGGCGTCCGGCGCAGCCCGCCCCTGCCGCCCCCCAGCAGCGTTCCTCGCGGCCCGCCAAGGTGGTAAATACGCTGTCATTGAGTGACGCAACCTTGAAGGCGGTTGGCGCGCATGGCGGCGGCGCCACCGCCGCCGAGGTGATGAATTATTTGTCGCGCGAACTCGGGATGTCGGTACGCCCCAACCATCTCGGCATCGCATTGCAGCGGCACCGCCG
>DASXMC010000313.1:0-6758 GCA_036495885.1 Allostellaceae bacterium
CCCTTCGGGCGTTCCGGAATGACGAGTTTGAGGTATCCGGGAATTTAATTTACACGCGCTTCTGCCCGGACCGTGGCTTGGCGAGGCCGATCGGCAGGCGATCTCGCAGCGATCCGAGAAGCGCAGCCGGCGTGGTCGTCGCGGGATCAGTCGGAATCGTCGAGTTCCTTGGCCTGCGCATGGATCTGCTGCGCCCGGCCATAAGCAACACTGCCCTTGGGTAGCAGCTGCTCGGCCCGGACGGCCTGCCCAAGTGCATTTTTCTTGTTATTGGCGGCAATACCTTCTTCGGCCAAGGACAGCGCCGCCATGCCGAACTGGTTGTCGCGACCATAGGCCGTGGCCAAAAGATGCCAGCCGTCGACATCCTGGTCCTCGGTCCTGAGCGCGTCGCTGAGATAGCCGATCGCGCGTTTGTTCCGAATCGGATCGTTGTCTTCGACGTAGACCTGGGCCAGTTCGATGCGCAACAGCGGTGCCGTGGGATCAAGCTTTACCGCTTCTTCGTAGGGCTGAACCGCTTCGGCGATACGCCCGTTTTCGAACAGCATCTGGCCCTTGAGCTCGCGGAAATAGGGATCGCGCGGATAATCACGGATCAACGCGTCGATTGCCGGCAGTGCCTTCTTAAGGTCAGGAATGCGGTACTCGGCGATAGCGCGGGCGTAACGCGCCAGCACCGAGCGGTCTTTCTCAGGGAATTTCTCCAAGGTCGAGGCCGACGGCTCGGTAAAAGCCGCCAGTTTTACTTTGATCCGCTGCAGCATCTCGACATAGCGAGGGGGGTCGGGAACGTTCGAATAGGGTGAGCGCTCGACGTGATCGCGAACATAGGCGATGCGTTCCTGGGTCAGCGGATGATCCATCAGGTAGGGGTCTTCATGCTCGCCGATCAATAATTCCTGGGTCTGCAATTTCTCGAAAAACTGGAGGAGACCGCGCGCCGATTGATGGGTGTCGTCGAGATAATTCATTGCGGCGTGGTCGGCGGTTGCCTCCTGGGTGACCGAGAACGCGAAATAGGCGCGCTGCCCGACGCCGGCGGCTCCCAACAGCGCACCGCCGCCGCCGCTGCCGCGCCCGAGGACCGTGGCCGCCACCCCCGCAGCCATCGCGATGATCTCCTCGATGCTGGCGTTCTTCATCGCTTCGGCGCCCCGCGAAATATGGCCGCCGGCAATATGACCGCTCTCGTGCGAGAGGACGCCGATCAGCTGGTTGGGCGAGTCGGCATGCAATAACAACCCGGAATTTATGAAGATGTTTTGCCCACCCGCGACAAACGAATTGATGCTGTCGTCGGACACCAGATAGACGTGCACCCCATCGGGATCGAGCCCCGCCGCCTGCCAAATCGGCGTCATCATCGTGTGGATGTCGCCTTCGATCTCGGTATCGCGCAACAGGCTGACGCTGTTGCCGCCACCCTCGTGCGCAGCCACAACAGGGCCAAGAGCCAGCGCCAAGGCCAAAGTCAAAACCATCTCTCGGCCAAGAGCGCGAAAGGTCATGGCGTCGTCCTTCAGCAGCCGCGGCGGTGGTCTCGGGCGAAGAGCGCGAAACCCGGCGTCTGGCGGAAGCTACCGCGTCACGATGCCGAGCCGCCGCCAGCACCCGCTTTCATGACTGGATCAGCCGCTGCCACCAGCCGCGGCGCGGATTTTCCGGCTTCTCTTTGACCTCTTCGACCAGTTGTGTCGATGTATATTCCAGCGTCGCCGAGGGCTGGGTCTCGGAGGGGGGTGGCTCCTCGGCAACCGGCTTGGCCGCGGGCTCAGTATTGGCGGGCGCCGCATCCGTCTGATCCGAGGGACCCGGTTCGGAGGCTTGCGCGAAATCGGTGCCGCTGACGTCTTCGCCATTTGGATTCTCGCCGTAACCGGACATTTCGGTTCTGGGCGAAGCAGGCGGCGGCGCCTCGTTACCCGCCGGCGCGACGGCATCCGGAGCATGCGGCCCCTCGCTACCCGCCGGTGCGACGGCATCCGGAGCAGGCAGCGCCCCGTTACCGGCCGGGGCAACTTCATCGGGTAACGGCGGTGCAGCTTCACCCGTAACCGGCAAAGTCTCCGTGGAGGAAGGCTTGGCGGGAGAAGCTTCACCCGCTATCGCCGGTAGGCTCGCCGTCTCGATCGCGGTTGCGGTCAATGCCGTCGAGCTATCCGAGGCAGCCGCAGGCGACCACCAATCCGGGCTTGCAGGAACGGCCGTTGCGTCCTCATCAGGCGCCAACGCCCCGTTGACAGGCGGGGCGGCATCGGCCGGTACGATCTCGACGGTGTCGGCGGCGGCCTGCCCGATATCGCCGCCCGGCCCTACACCCTCCTCCCGCCGCACGCGGCGCCTGCCCCCGCGCCGACCACGGCGACGGCGCAAACGCCCGCTCTCGCCATCTTCCTCGCCTTCCTGGTCGCCATCGTCTTGCGGCAAACCAGCCGTCGCAATCGCGGCCGCGGCCGCGGCCGGTTCTTCGCCATCATCGTCACCCCCGCCCGCGGCTCGGCTGCGGTCGTCGTCATGCCGGCGGCGGCGCCGGCGGCGTCGGCGGGCACGCCCCCGCTCTTCCTCGCCATCGCCATCCGCCGTGGGCTGGTCGGCGTCTTCGGTCTCGCCCGCTTCCTCGTCGAGATCCTCTCCCGCGTCGTCCGCTTCGAGCTCGACAGACTGGGTCAGCGGCGGCGACGCGGCGATTGGGGTCTCTCCGGGCTCGAACGCGCGCAGCCTGTCAAGGCGAAATGCGGGCGGGATCAGGCTGTCGTCGCGCGCCACAAGGACGTGGATGCCGTAGCGGGTTTCGAGCTGCGCCAGCGAGTCACGTTTGTGGTTGAGGATGTAGAGTGCCACTGTCGTCGGCACATAGACGCAAACCTCGGCCGAGCGCCGCCTCATTCCTTCCTCTTCGATCGAGCGCAACACATAAAGTGCGGTCGATTCGGTCGAGCGGATAAAGCCAGTGCCGCCGCAATGCGGACAAGGCTGGGTGGAGACTTCGGCCAGCGACGAGCGCAGCCGCTGTCGCGACATCTCCAACAGACCGAACGGGCTGATGCGCCCGACCTGGATACGGGCACGGTCGTTTCTCAGCGCCTCTTTCAGCCGCCGCTCGACCGCCCCTTGATTGCGGTGCTCCTCCATATCGATAAAATCGATGACGATCAGCCCCGCCAGATCGCGCAGCCGCAATTGACGGGCGATCTCTTCGGCGGCTTCGAGATTGGTGCGCAACGCCGTCTCTTCGATGTTGCGCTCGCGTGTGGCCCGGCCCGAATTGACGTCGATCGCGACCAGCGCCTCGGTCTGGTCGATCACGACATAGCCGCCGGAGCGCAATTGCACGACCGGCGAGTGGATTGCATCGATCTGACTTTCGACCTGAAAGCGATGCAGGAGCCCGATCTGTGGATCGCGATAGGGCTGCACCCGCTTGGCATGGCTCGGCATCAGCATTTTCATAAATGCTTTTGCCGTGCGGTAACCCTCTTCGCCTTCTACCAGCACTTCGTCGATGTCGCGTGTATAAAGATCGCGAATCGAGCGTTTGATCAGATCGCCCTCTTCATAAATGAGGGCCGGCGCCGTTGACCGCAGGGTCAATTCACGGATTTCGTTCCACAGGCGCAACAGGTATTCGTAATCGCGTTTGATCTCGGCTTTCGAGCGCTCGGCGCCGGCGGTCCGAACGATCACTCCCATCCCCTCGGGAATGTCGAGCTCTTCGAGTATTTCTTTCAACCGACGGCGATCGGCGGGATTGGTAATCTTGCGCGAGACGCCACCGCCGCGCGCCGTGTTTGGCATCAGCACACAATACCGGCCAGCCAGGGACAGATAAGTCGTCAGCGCAGCACCTTTATTGCCGCGCTCCTCCTTGGTGACCTGGACCAGCATGATCTGCCGGCGTTTGATCACTTCTTGGATCTTGTAGTGGCGGTGGACACGCGAGCGCTGGGTTTCGACCTCCTCGAACTCGTCGCCACCAAGGGTTTCGATAACCTCGCTCTCCGGGCCGTCGACATTGGCTATGTGGCGCGCTTCGGAAGGGTCGCGCTCGGCGCGCTCGCCATCCTCGTGGGCGTCCATTTCGACAACGTTGCTGTGGCTGTCGTCGTGATCGGCCCAGGCGGCCCGCTCGAAATCTTCGCTCTCGGCACCTTCGGGGCCGGCAAAAGGGCGCCGTTCGAAGATGTCGCGCTCACGGTTTTCGCGATCCGGATCGCGCTCTTTGTCGCTTTCGCTCACCCCCGGTTCGCCATCGGCGGTGTGGCTTGTCTCGACAATTTTGGGCGCGTCGTGATCCTGGCCGCCCGCGTCCATATCGGGATCGGCGGCAACCCCGATCGAGCGCCCGGCGCCCGGTTCGTCGGGCCGTATTTCCGGCGCGACGACGACCTCGTCTCCGGCCGAAGCCGCAAACCACGTCGGAGGCGGCGTGGGCGCAGGTTCGGGTCGGGCGGCCTCTGGTGCTGGGGGTTGCGCCGGCGGCTCCGCTGGGTGGTCCGACGACGCTTCCTGGTCGCGCGAGACGCGGGCCGCGGGCTGTTCTGCCGGCCATTCGTTTGCGCCGGGCGCATCGGGCGAGAACTGTTCTTCCCCCACCGTAGGCCGCGGTGCTTCGTCTTCGGCGCGCTCCACCGGATTCGGCGTTTCCTGATTCCACGCCGAAAACGCGGGTTCGTTGAACGCTTCATCGTCGCCGGGGTCATCGTCGCCTTGGAGATCGGTTTCGATCACCGCCACCGGCTCGGGCAGAGCCTGATCGAGCGGCACCCCGCCCTCGTCCGCAGCGTCCCCATTCGCCTCCAACCGCGCCAATTCGGCGGGATGGAAACCGGTTGTGACCTCTCTTCGGTCGGCTACCGGGATCCGGTAGTAATCCGAGTGGATCTCGCTGAAGGCGAGGAAGCCGTGCCGGTTGCCGCCATACTCTACAAATGCAGCCTGCAGTGACGGCTCAACTCTGGTGACCTTTGCGAGATAGATATTTCCCTTTACTTGTTTCTTCGTAGAGGTCTCGAAATCAAATTCTTCAAGACGGTTGCCGTTCAGCACCACAACCCGGGTCTCTTCGGGATGGGTGGCATCGATAAGCATTCGCTTTGCCATTCGGGGGTAGCTCCGAGGCGCGCGCCGCGGCCACGCAAGGCTCGGTGGTCGGCGCGATCCCGTGTGCAAGGAAGCCGCCGATTCCCGACTTCATGCCCACTGGGTACGATTTCGTCTCAGCCATGGCGGATCTCGTCGGGGACAGCCTCAGGTTCCTCAATTCTCTGCGCCCGCCGCGCTCTTGCCCCCGGCGGCGGCGCATTGTGGCACCGATTTCTGCAGGGATCCCAAACGCGGCGCCCCGCCCCGGCGCGGTGTCGGCCGGTAGACGGCGGTTTCGCAAACATCAATGTATAGAGTATGCTGCGTCGCGACAATGCCTTCGTCCGACTATCTCGTCGTTGCTTTCCTCGGGCAGCGGCCCGCGCCGACGTCGCACGGGCAAAACGCGCTTGGAAGAACGGGCGGTATGCGCGCATAAAGACGGGCCGCGCGGGTCCCCGGGGGACGTCGCTATCGATTGCAACAGGAGCGGCCGCGTCTCGCCGCAGTCGTTGAATGGTCAAATTCATCAGGTTTCTGTTTGTCTGCACGGTCATTCTGGCGATCGCCGGCTGCGGACTGGTTGGCATCACGATCTGGTATTTCGGCCGCGAGCTGCCTGATTATGCGCAGCTTGCCCATTACCAGCCGCCGATCATGACCCGGGTCCAGGCCGGCGACGGCCGACTGTTGGCCGAGTACGCCGCCGAACGGCGGGTGTTTGTTCCGATCGAAGCCATTCCCAGGCGCGTCATCACGGCCTTTGTGTCGGCCGAGGACAAGAATTTTTACACCCATCACGGTGTCGATCCGCTGTCGATTTTCCGGGCAGCGGTGACCGACCTCGGACGGTTGCGGTCTAATCGGCGCCCAATCGGAGCCTCGACCATCACCCAGCAAGTCGCCAAAAACATGCTGCTGTCGAACGAGGTCTCGCTCACCCGCAAAATCAAAGAGGTGCTGCTCGCGACCCGCATCGAGGCGGCGATGCCGAAAGAGCGCATCCTCGAGCTTTATCTAAACGAGATTTACCTCGGCTCGGGCGCCTACGGGATCGCGGCCGCGGCGCTGACCTATTTCGACAAGTCGCTTGGTGATCTGAGCCTGGGCGAAGCAGCATTTCTCGGCGGCTTGCCGAAGGCGCCCAATCGTTACAACCCCTCGCGCGATCTCGACGCGGCGACAGCGCGGCGCGACTGGGTGCTCGACCGTATGGCCGAAGACGGTTTTGCCAGCCGGGAGGCGGCCGATGCGGCAAAAGCGCAGCCCCTCGTACTGCACCATCGCGAGCAGGCAGACGAGGTCAAGGCACCCTATTTTGCCGAGGCGGCGCGGCGCGAGCTGCTCGCACGCTACGGCGAAAAGGCGCTTTACGGTGCCGGGCTTTCGGTGCGCACAAGCCTCGATCCGCGCCTGCAGACAGCTGCCGACAAGGCGCTGCGCGACGGGCTGATCGCCTATGATCACGGCCATGAAGGATGGCGGGGTGCGATAGCCCGCATCGATTCCAAAGGAGATTGGGCCGCGCGTCTAGCCGCGGTGCCGGTGCCGGCGGTGGCCACCGATGTCGGCTGGCGTCTGGCGGTGGTGCTGCGGACGACCGCGGGTGAAGCCGCGATCGGTTTCGCCGACAGCACCACCGGGCACATCCCGTTTTCGCAGATGCGCTGGGC
>DASXMC010000314.1:0-3206 GCA_036495885.1 Allostellaceae bacterium
GGCGAAGAGCAAAGGCTGCGCGACCCGGGTCGACCTCAGCCGGTCGGCCAGCGCGTGATCGTGCAGCGCGTCGGCCAGCGACCAACCCGCCAGCCGGCTGAAAATCTCATCGATCGCCGAGAAACGCCCGCGAAACGCCTCATTGCGGGCAAAAGCGGTGCGGCCCATTCCGGCCCATTGGCAGCCATTGCCGGAGAAGACGAAGCAGATCTTGGGCTGCGCCGAGGGCGCAACCCCGGCGACCCCGCCAACGATGTTGCCGGTTTCGGCGAAGTAACGCAGTGACGCAATCATCCGCGCCGGCTCGCCCAGCGTCAGGGCTAGGCGATGCGCCGCCAGGTCGCGCCGCCACCCTACGGCAGACGCGACCCCGGGAACGCTGTCCGGAGCGGCTTCGATGAAATCCGCGTATGACGCGGCGGTGGCGTTCAGCGCCGCGCGCGAATGGGCCGACAGCACCAATAGTTCGCCCGGACGGCCGCCCGCGCCGTCGGTCCGTCCCGGCAACAGCTCAGCCGCCTCGGGCTGCCGGATCACGACATGGGCGTTGGTCCCGCCAAAGCCGAATGAGGAAACTCCCGCCAGCCAGGTCCCGGTTGGAGGAAGCGTTACCGCCTCAATCGCGGCAGCTAGATTGAGCGCGGTGAAATCGATTGCCGGATTGACCTCATCCAGATGCAGCGAACGCGGCAGCTTGCGATGCTCCAACGCCAATATCGCCTTGTGCAGGCCGGCCAGACCGGAGGCCGGCTCCAAATGGCCGATATTGGATTTAACAGATCCGATCGGCAGCGGCGTGCCGCGCGGCTGGCCGAGCGCCTCACCGATCGCGGTCGCCTCCGCCGGGTCGCCCACCCGGGTGCCGGTACCGTGCGCCTCGACGAAGGCAAGACGGCGCGGGTCGATCCCGTCATCGCCATAAAGCCTGTTTAGCAATTCCCGCTGGCCCTCGATCGAGGGGAGGGAGATGCCGCTCGTTCTGCCGTCGGAATTGATGCCGGAGGCGAGTACCACCGCGCGCACCGGATACCGGCGTGCGATCGCTGTTTCCAATCTGGCCAGCACCATGGCCAAAGCGCCTTCGGCCCGAACATAGCCGTCAGCTTGCGCCGAGAATGGCCGGCAAAGTCCCGTCGGCGACAGCATCGAGGCCCGCGAGAAGCCGATGAACGGAGTCGGCGACATCAGCAGATTGACGCCGGCCACGATCGCCATATCGATTCGGCCCGAGGAGATCGCGGACTGCGCTTCCGCAAACGCTACCAGCGACGACGAGCAGGCGGTATCCACCGTGAAGCTGGGACCGCGTAGATCGAAGATATAAGAGATGCGGTTCGACATAACGGACAGAGCGTTGCCCGTCATGAAATGGCTCTCGATCGCGGCCGGATCGGCGGTGTACAGATTGCCGTAATCGAGGCTCGATGCTCCGACATAGACGCCCATGTTCGATCCGGCGACCGCGCTCGGCGGGATGCCTGAATCCTCCAGCGCACCCCACACGACCTCTAGCAGAAGTCTTTGCTGCGGGTCCATCTCCGCCGCTTCACGCGGCGAGATGCCGAAGACAACGGGATCGAATCCCAGCGGATCCTCAATGTAGCCGCCAGCGAATGTATAGCTGAACCCAGGTTCGCTGGTACGCGGATGGAAGTAACGCTCGGGCCGCCAGCGTCCCTCTGGCAGCACCCCTACGGTGCAGCGCCCCTCATCCAGCAGATGCCAGAATTCGGTTTCGTTGTTCGCGCCTGGCAGACGGCAGCCCACACCTGTGATGGCCAACTCTGAAAACCCAGCATGCGCGTACCGACGCAACGATGTCATAGAATGGCGTTCTTTCTGCAGTGCAAGCTAACGACGATGTCCTGCGGCAATTCAGGCGGCAACTCGAGCCCGGGTTCCCCGGGTCGGCGACGCGCGGCGCGCCGATGGAGAGGGCTCATCTCGGCCATCTGGGATCTCCTTTGAGAACCTCTTTGCGCCGATGCCACGCCCCGCCTTCCGAGTTCGGGTGCTCCGACTTTGCCGATGGGATAACCCCTTCGTCCACACGCCCCCGGCAATCACCATCGCCGAGATGGAGTTGCCGATCCACCAAATTGGGCGCTTTGCCGCCGCCTAGCGGCTGGTTTGGTAAAATGGGTTCGACCACACTGCGCTTCTTAAGCCGGGACATCCTCGACCCCCATATTTTCCGGTTCTGTATAGTCCGCGGGAGTCCGCCACTCTAAACTCGCGATCTCGGCAGGTTCTACACTCGTGCGTCGCCAAATTAGGAGAGAGAAGCATGATTATCAAACTCGCGGCCGCGGCAACGGTCGTGCCCCTCACCGCCCTGATGTTTTCGGCATGTCTGTCGTGACGCGCCGACGACCAACAGGTCCAGCCGCAGCCAGGACTGCGTCAGGCCAAGATCGCCACGATGCGCCCGATGACAATTGCTGACGCAGCGCTTCCGGGCAGATCGAATGACCGAGATTGAGGATAATCGTCCTTGCTAGCAGATAACCGTGGAAGATCGGATGTCCGGCCGGTGCGACGAGGGCATAGCGCTCGAATTCGTTTTGCTGCCGCAAGGCGGTCGGATCGGCCCGGACGTCGTAGGGCGCCGGCGCAGCTTGGTCGATCTCTGAGCCTCCATGCGGCGATGTTGTAGAGTCCGACCAGGCGATCCGGCATGTCGATTGTTCCTTGGGCCTTTTGGTTAGTTCGATTGACATGGCTCTCCCCCCGATCCTTGCCATCGTCGCAGCTTTCGCTAATCCGAGCGGTATAAAACTGAAAATGTTGCTGAGATCATTGCGTAAAGATAGCCCGTATTTGGACCCGGCAAACGCCAATTTCGAATAAATTCTTAAAAAGATAACCTCCCATCGCATATCATAAAATAAATCCCACCTGAGAGGCGTTCACCGATTCCCAATGGAGCATTGACCGAAGAAAGCTTCTGAGATCGGTTCTGCTTTGCTTGGGTGAATGTCGCCGCCTTTTCTTTGAGGACAGATACACCGCGGTACGTGGCGACTTTAAAGATAGGGATTTCGCCGGACGGCTAGGACGGTGCACGGAAACCAGCACGATGAAACACCTCCGGCGCGGCCGAAAGCGGCAAGGCCGCCGCACGGTTCTATCCACGCGCTCAAGCGCATCGTGAAGCTGGTGCCTCAGCAGTGGCAAACCCGCAAGCAATTAACCCGATTGCAGAA
>DASXMC010000315.1:0-2425 GCA_036495885.1 Allostellaceae bacterium
GTCCTTCGATTGCGCGATCGCCTCCTCGACGACAGCGAGTCCTTCGGAGATCTGGCCGGCGTGGCCCAAGGCCTCTGCCATGACGAAGGTGATGAGCCGCACAACGGCGAATTTGGCCTCGCCGAGTTCGTCTAAGCCGGCGCGCAGCAGTGGTAATCCGGTGGCAACGTCGCCGCGGTTGATGCCGAGCACTCCCTGATAGCTCCGGCTAAAAGCGCGACAGTGTACCAGCGCATACCTCGACGAATGGTCGAGCAGCGTCCCCGTGTAATGTTCCGCCGCGGCCCGATCACCGACCAGCAGTGCGATCGGGCAGGCTGCCAGGGCCAGGGCGAAACACAGTGAAATCGCGTGATTGGCCGCCCGAGCGTCCTCGACGCTGCTGTGGGCGGCGCGCATCGCCTGATCCGGAAATCCCTGCATCCACAGAATCCGCGCAAGATAGAGGCGCGCCGCCATCCGCTGGTCGGTCTGAAAGCGAATGATATGCGACTTCTGGACAGGAGGGACATAGCGGGTGAGCATGCGCTCGAGATGACGCCGCGCGCTGGGTAGATCGCCCAGATAATGCTGCGAGACTCCGATCATGCGCTCGGCGATCAGCCGATCGTTCGGATCGGGCCGGTTCGCCGCCAGAGTACAGAACCTTTCTGCCAGTGCCAGAGCGACTCGATGCCGACTGCCCCAGCTGTGGAAGAACCACAGCCCCCAGAGCGAGCGCAGCTGGTACTCGGCATCGTCAAGGCCCTCCGCAATCTCGAGGGCCGTTGTCCAGGCCGCGCCGGTCTCGGGGCCGGTAGGTCCTCTGGTATATATCAGCGATGCGCCCAGAGCGGCATGGAGCTTCATCTCGCGGCGCGCGTCCCGGCCCGCTCCGGCTGCGAGAGCGCCGAGCGCCCGCTCGACCCGGTCGCGGCACTCCTCCGGCAGCGACAAATGCATCCATAATGGCACCGCGGCGGCAGTCAGCGCCACCCCGATCGACGGATCGCCGTCCGGCGAAAATGCCCAGTCGAGCGCCGCACGCAAATTGTGAAGACGCCACCCGTAATCGGCCAGCCATTCGGCGGTCGGCCGCGATTCCCACTCGGTTTCGGCCCGCTCGAGAAGGTCGCGGTAAAATTCGGTGTGGCGCCGCGCGACCGCGTCCAACTCGCCGCTTTGGGCGAGCTTTTCGAGCGCGTAGGCCCGCGTCGTGTCGAGCAGCCGGTACCGCTCGGTGCGGCTATTGGATTCCGTCAAAACAAGTGATTTCGCGACGAGATTGGAAAGGAGCTCGACGACGTCCGAGCGCGCGATCTCGGGGCCCGTCGCAACCGCGGCGGCCGCTTCCAAGGCGAAGTTACCTGCGAAGACCGCGAGGCGCCGCAGGAGCACGCGCTCGGGCTCGGGCAAGAGCTCGTAGCTCCAGTCGAGCATCGCCCGCAACGTTTGGTGCCGCGGCAATGCCGTCCGCCGTCCGCCGGTCAGCAGCTGCAAGCGATCGCCGAGACGAGCGGCGATCTCCTCGATGCCGAGCGCGGCAGTGCGCGCCGCCGCCAGCTCGATCGCCAGCGGGATGCCGTCGAGCCGCCGGCATATGGCGGCAATCATCGCTGAAGCATGCTGCTCGGAGACAAGCGCCCCGCTCGCCCGCGCCCTGTCGACGAAGAGCCGCACCGCGCCATATCGCAAAGGGTCGTCTTGTTCGTCGGCATCCTCCGCCGGCACGGCGAGTGGCGATACCGGATAGACCCACTCACCCTCTACGTTGAGTGGCTCTCGGCTCGTGGCGATGAAATGCACCGCCGGGCTGGCGCGCAACAACGCCTCCGCCATCATAGCCGCGGCGTCGATCACATGCTCGCAGTTGTCGAGCACGAGCAGCAGCTCTTTCCCGCTCAGCGCATTGGCAACAAGCTCCGCTGAGACTGCGCTGGCAGGAAACTTGAGCCCGAGGGCCGCGGCAATGGCGGCGGGAACGAGAGCAGGATCGGCGAGCGGCGCCAGCTCGGCGACCCAGACCCCGTCGGCAAATTGCGGCAGCAGCCGACGCGCCGATGCGAGAGCGAGCCGCGTCTTGCCGATACCTCCGGCGCCGGTCAAGGTGAGGAGCCGATGCGCGGCGGCCAGGCTCAGGATCTCGTTCAGCTCCTCGTCCCGGCCGATCAGCTCGGAAACCGGCTGCGGCAGGTTCGTCTGCGGCAGGACCGCTTCGGGCTCCGCTGTGGCCGCGCTATCGTCGGCGTTCTCGTCCGGGCTCGCCGGTAGAATGCGGATCTCGCCGGTGAACTGATAGCCACGGCCGGGGACCGTGCGGATCAGCTCGCGCTCCGCCCCGAGAGCGGCGCGCAACGCCGAGATCTGAGCGTGCAGATTTTTCTCCTCGACGACCCGATTGGGCCACACGCGCGCCATCAGCGCGTCCTTGCCGAGAACAGTTCCG
>DASXMC010000316.1:0-2412 GCA_036495885.1 Allostellaceae bacterium
CCGGATTTGAGCGCCAGCGCCAGCGCCGGCTCGCCTGGGCTCGCGGGGAGACTCGCCGTCCACGGTACGCCCGGGTCGATCTGGCGGCCGATGCGCAAGCCGGTGATGCCCAGCGCCTGCACCACCGCCCCCGCGGTCTCGCCGCCGGCGACAACCAGCCGCCGCACCCCGCGCTGGACGAGCCCCTGCGCAATATCGGCGAGAATGCCCTCGACCAGCGCCCCGGCGCGCTCGCGGCCGAGCGCCTTCTGGATCGCCGCAACCCTGTCGGGAGGTGCGGTGGCGCTGATCAGAACCGGCCGCTCGCCAAGCTGCGGCTCGGCCCAGGCGAGCGCGTCCTCGGCAACGCCGCGGCCCGCAGCAGCAGCGAGCGGATCGACCGTAAAGGCGGCTCCCCGTTCGCACATATAGGCCGCTTGCGCCTGGGTTGCGGTCGAGCATGACCCCGACAATACCGCCGCCGGCCCGGCAATCGCCGGCAAGATATCGGCGGCCGCGCCGTCGCCGATCAGCCCGCGGCGGCGAAAATTCGCCGGCAGCCCCAACGCGATACCCGAACCGCCGGTGATCAATTTGAAATCGGCCGCCGCCTCGCCGATCGCTTCGAGATCGTGGTCTTCGATCGCATCGACGATCGCGTGGGCATAGCCGTCCCGCCGGAGTTCTGCAAAGGCATCGCGGATCGCCGCCGCACCGCGCCTGACCGTCGCCTGCGGCACCAGCCCTACCCGGCCGCGGCTCTGCCGCTGTAATACCCGCGCCAGGCTCGGGTCGCGCATCGGGGTCAGCGGATGGTCGCGCATTCCCGATTCCGACAGCAATACGTCGCTGACAAACAAGTAGCCCTTGTAGATTGTCCGTCCGGCTTCTGGAAAAGCCGGGCAGAACAGGGTGAAATCGGTGCCGAGTGCCGTCATCAGCGCTTCAGCGACGGGCCCGATATTGCCGTCGTCGGTTGAATCAAAGGTCGAGCAGTACTTGAACAGGATCTGCCGGGCCTTTGCATGCCGCAGCCAAGCGAGCGCGGCGAGGCTTTTGTCGATCGCCTCGGTAGCCGGAATAGTGCGGCTTTTCAGCGCTATGACCACCGCTTCGGCGTCGGGGGTCGCGCTCGCGGCTGTGGGCACATCGATCAATTGCACGGTGCGCATGCCGCGCCGAACCAGCGTGTTGCACAGATCAGTGGCGCCGGTGAAATCGTCGGCGATCGCCCCCAGCAGCACCGGCATCCCGCGCCTCCTTTCTCTTCGCTCGCGACAGCAAAACATTAGCGAGGACACCGAGCGCGGACGAGGACTTCGTGCAAATTCGTATTGATTTTGAGGACGGTGGGCTTAGAGTGAAACTGTGAGAAACATCACGATAGCACTGGACGACGAAACCTATCGGCGAGCGCGGATGATTGCCGCCGAGCGCGACACGTCGGTATCGGCACTGGTCAAACAGTTCCTGCTTAACCTCGCCAAGGACGAAAGTGAGTATGATCGACTAAAACGCGAAGAGCACGCATTGCGCGAACGGATCACCACGTTCCGGGGCTCGGATCGGCTCGCGCGCGAAGACCTGCATCGGCGCGAGGACATTGAGCGATAGGAAGCTGTATTTCCTCGACACGAACATCCTGCTCTATTCGATTAGCCGCGACCCGGGGGAGATCACAAAACGGGAGCGTGCCGTCGAATTGCTCGACAGCGCCGAGGCGGCACTGTCCGTGCAGGTATTGCAGGAATTTTATGTCCAGGCCACCCGCCGGAGCCGGCCTGACGCGCTCCCGCACGAGATTGCCGCTGGGCTCATTCGAACCTGGACACGCTTCAAGATCCAGGAGATCGACCTTGGAATCTTGGCTGCTGCGCTGGAAATCAGGGCCGCGCACGGTTTTTCATACTGGGACAGCGCCATTGTTGCCGCCGCTCGCGCGCTTGGGTGTCGCGAACTCTACACAGAAGACCTGACCCATGGCCAACGCATCGACCAGGTCGTGATCGTCAACCCGTTCCGCTGATAGCGATCGGCTGGTCCCGTGCTTTGGTAGCCCGGTGGAAACAGCCATAGGTCACCTTGCTCGTCGGCTCTTGTGTTTTGCCCGAACCGCGGGGAAGAGTAGCAGCCTGGGTCGAGGGAGGACGCGATGCCCAAATTCGCCGCCAATCTAAGCTTTATCTTTCAGGAGGTGGATTTTCTCGACCGTTTTGCAGCTGCCGCCGAGTGCGGGTTCAAGGCAGTCGAATATCTCGGCGCCTACGACCATCCGCCCGAGACCGTCGCCGCCCGGCTGCGACAGCACGGGCTCACTCAGGCGCTGTTCAACATGCCGCCCGGCGATTGGGCGGCGGGCGAGCGCGGGGTTGCGGCGTTGCCGGGGCGCGAAGCGGAATTCCGCGCCGGGGTCGACACCGCACTCGTCTATGC
>DASXMC010000317.1:0-2107 GCA_036495885.1 Allostellaceae bacterium
GGCAGCAGCCGGCGCGCCGCCGCGAGGGCGAGCCGCGTCTTGCCGATACCTCCGGTGCCGGTCAAGGTGACGAGCCGATGCGCGGCGACAAGGCTCAGGATCTCGCCCAATTCGTCGTCCCGGCCGATCAGCTCGGAAACCGGCTGCGGCAGGTTCGTCGGCGGCAGGACCGCTTCGGGCTCCGCCGTGGCCGCGCTATCGTCGGCGCTCTCGTCCGGGCTCGCCGGTAGAATGCGGGTCTCGCCGGTGAACTGATAGCCACGTCCGGCGACCGTGCGGATCAGCTCGCGCTCCACTCCGATAGCGGTGCGCAATGCCGAAATTTGGGTGTGCAGATTTTTCTCCTCGACGACCCGGTCAGGCCACACGCGCGCCATCAGCGCGTCCTTGCTGACGACCTCACCGCGCGCGTCGATCAGCGCCATTAGTATGTCGAAGGCGCGCCCGCCAAGCTTGACCGGCCGGCCGTCGGCGAGGAGCTCGCGGCGGTGCGGCAATATCCTGAAACGCCCGAACTCAATGATCGCCGCCGTTTCGGACGCAAGATCCATAGTCGCGGACAATAAGGCCATTTCAGGGGGTCAGGTCGCGAAGAAAAAGCAGCGCCACCCGATCTGTAAATCCATCTCACTACCTGCGGGAAATTGAACGAGTGAAAAACCCTGGCCCGCCAAAGATTAACCCACGGCGTTGAACGGAGTCGGTTAACTCTGGTTAATTGGGGTAAACGCCTTTGAGATCCGCTTAGGGGCATTACCCGCCATCGTTATGGACCGCCGCGAGAGAGAGCTTAGGGTCGAGGGCGGACCGTCCCCGCGTTCCGGCGGTCGGTATACGACGTCGGGTACCATCTGCTAGATTTTGACTTCTAGCTCTGTCAACCTTCGAACAATGGAATGCAGCGGGACTTTTCTCTTTTCGATGTGACCCGTGAAAACCTACAGCGGCCCGCCGCAACACATACGATCCTTGCGCAAGAATATTATCAGTTGACCAAAATCGCCAGATGACATCCATTCACATGATTACTGCGATTTTGCGGGCCGCGCAGAAATTCGACGACTTGTCGTGTGAAGTGGTATACGAGATCGCCTGCGAGAACGCCGCCAAATTCTATGCCTGCTCAACTAACCTCTATCAGGCAGCCCGCGTTTGGTCTTTCCCTCCACCGTCTGCGGCGAAGGAGAGGGTGAGGCGGGCTCTAGGGTTTTCTCGAACCAATAATGGGCGTAGGGCTCGTCGTTGAAGGGGGCGGTCTCGCGGTATCCGCTGGATCGATAGAGTGCTTGCGCCTGGGTCAGTGTTCGATTGGTGTCCAGCCGGAGCAGGCTTAGCCCATAGCCACGCGCGTGTTCCTCCAGCGTCTCTAGTATTCGCCGCCCGACGCCGAGGCCGCGCACCGCCCCGTCAACCCACATCCGCTTGATTTCACCGACCCTATCGGGCCCGATCTTGAGCGCGCCGCAGCCGATCGGCTCGCCATCGAGGCGCGCCACAACAAGACAGCCGGAGGGAGGCGTCACTTCGCCGGCGCTAACAGGGCGGGTTTTCTGCGGATCGTATCCACCCTCGAACCGTTTCGCCAAATCGCGGGAATATCGCTCGAGGCACCCGACCGCATCGGGGCTGTCGGCTTTCGCTGCTCGGATTTCCACTGCGGCGGCGCGCAACAGCCGCTCGACGTCCGCCATCGCCGTGACCAGACGATCCCGCCGGGCCGGGCTGAGCGGGCCGAGAAGCGATTGGGCAAAGACATCGGAGCGGCGGTCGTATTCCTCGAGTTCGCTCCGGCCTTTGGATGTCAGCACCGCCCGCCGAACGCGAGCATCCGCCGCGCTCTCTAGCAATCGAATGAGCTCCTGCCGTTCGAGAGACCGCAGCAGACGGCTCAGATAGCCGGAATCGAGCGCCAATTTCTCGCGCAGGCGCCGCACCTCGGCGCCATCAGGCCCGATTTCGTAGAGCAGCCGCGCTTCGCCGAGTGGGCGGCCGCGATCGAGAAAGCTGCCATCGAGCGCGCCGACGCGCTGTGTCACGGCGCGGTTGAAGCTGCGAACTTGCGTGATCTGATCACCGAGCATTCGCTGACTCTAGTCAGATAAATGCC
>DASXMC010000318.1:0-3014 GCA_036495885.1 Allostellaceae bacterium
AGAGCCGGTCGTGAAGGCGATGGGCCGATCCGCTCCGCCTGCGGTCCGACATGCACCCGCACATCGAGAAATCGGCGCCGAGAGCCGCCTCCATCTTGCTGCGCGAGGCATCCGGCAATGGCCGGCCGCCGCCCGCGATGAGCCCGAGCCGCCCGGCGTCGATCGCGAATGCGCCGCCGGCGCCGTGCCGCCTGCAACGCGCCCGGCCCCCGGCAAAAGCCGGTGCCGGCGGTCCTGGCGGGTGCTTCGGCGCCTTGGGCTGGATCGGCGACGGGACCATCATCTTTGGCTGGAGAGGCGGAGCCAGCCGCGGCCGGCCACCGACGAAAAACCCCTGGATCACTCTCGCGGTCATGCTTTGGATCCCTCGGATACCCTGCCCACACCAACCGGCTGCCGGCACGACCGACCGCCCTCTCGCACGCTATATTGAAGGGCGCTAATTTATCGTCAAAAGCGGCGAAGCGCAGCGCTTGTTGCCCGAGGCTCTCGATCGCTTCGGTTTGACGATTGGGCGCAAGCGATCCCGGCCGGGCAATTTCGGCTGGCCGCCGAGAAACCACCCTGGATCACCGTTGCGGTCATGTACCGGTCCCTCCCGATCCCGATTTTCGCGGCAAGCTCGGGCCCATCATTGAAGACCTCGGCCCACTTGACCAGATCCGCCGCGAGTTCGCGAAGATGCATCTCGCCATCAGTCACCAACAGTCGGGGCGACTGTTGCGGAGGTTCACCGTGAAGGATATGTTCCACCCGCGACCCGATCGCCGCGATGATCCGGCATGGGAGGCAATACAACCCGGGCTTGGAGAACATGCGGAAGGCGCTTCTCTCCGCCTTCGCGGGCGCTGCAGGCTATCAGCCTTCGTAATAGCTACGTTTGCAATCTCAAGGTGGCTATCCGTTGATCGTGTTCATGATGTAGTCAAAGCGGGCCACGGCCCAGTCGCACCACTCACCCACGGGAATGCTGCCTTCGAGAGCCCGAAACTCATAAACGTGGCCAGTACTTTGATGGCCCATGGGGCCGACCTGCTGGGGCTGCCAATTCGCAAGCGTCCGATCCTGACCCCACGTCATTGGGTCTGCGCCATTGGCCACTGCGGTCAGCCATTGCCCTATCGTTCGCGTGCCCCGGTTCGCATCGATAAAAAGCGCGTCGCCGAGCGTGGCTGCCCAGCCCCCTCCGTTATTTCTGCCTGAGGCAAGCATCACGTCCTGAGCGAAGTTTGGGTCGTTCCGAACCTGGGCGGGAAGGAGCCCAAAATCTGTGCGGCTCAGCAACGGCGATAGATACTTCTCCTGCTCGACCGAAGGCATTATCCCCGCCAGGCAAACGATCAGTCCCAGATGCGATAAGGCGCCCTCATATTCCTTATTTTCCGCCGCCGTGTGCCCGATGCGATTCCCGGCTTGAGTGTGAGCCCGCTGCCGAATCTGCGCGATCCGGTTCCGCATGGGCGCGGGATTCTGAGACCTGGCGAGAAGATTCGGCGCACCACCTAGCGGAGCGGTTCCCATTTGCTTGAGAAGCCGAGAGACCCGAACGAGCCTGATACCGGCGGTCATCTGCGGTGTGGCGCTCGCCTGCGCTCCGTGGCGATCGATCCAGATATCATTTCTCTCCTGCGCGGTCTTACCCTGCATCCAGGCGCTCCAGATGACAGGCCCGTTTGCCATATCAGTGACAGGCACCTCTCCCCAACCGGTCACTCCCTTCCAGAGGTTGCCAGTATCTGTAACCACCCGCTCTAATTGATTCATCGTGAAGTTCAAATTAAACCGTCCCGCGGATGTCTCAGGGAAGGGGTCGGTAATAAATTCGACGCTGCCGTAACCCGTATAGCGGGGGTTATCGTGCTTCATCGTAAGCCAATTGAAGGGTCCGGTGAGCATTTCGGGGGGCAAGGGCTTCATATCGGGCCGCATTTTCCAGCCCGTTCCACGCACGATGTCGGTGTCGGAGCCGAGCAATCCGCCCGGCGCTTTGACCGTCCATTGAGTCTCAAACTCGAAACCTATATCGCGCTGCACCACCCGGGATTGCCGCTGGACCGGTAATGCGCCAAAGCGGGTCGGCGGCGGAGCGACCGCGCCGCGCGTTTGCGGCTGCAGGCTCGATGCTGTTCCCCCAGCCATTGCGGCGCCAAAACGGGTCGGCGGCGGAACGACCGCGCTGAGCGCTCGCGGCTGCGGGAGGGCGCGTAGACGGGAGGAAACGCGCCGGCAACTGCCGGGGCCAGTGCTGATCGGTGGCGAAATCCGCACCGACGCCGAGTGTTGCGCGGCACCCGTGGGCATCTTGGCTTGCGCCGTAACCCGGTGCATGGCGGCACGCTGGCCGAGACGGTCGGCCTCGGCTTCGAGGGCGTGGTCCTGGACGACAGCGAGGCCCGAGCCGAGCGGGTTTCGGACCCGGCCGGCACGCTGCTGGACGACATGCGCCAATTCGTGGCCGAGCAGTTGCTGGCCGGGGACCGTGTCGGGCTGAAACCGGCCCGGGGCGAAATAGATGTCGGAGCCGACGGTGAAGGCGATCGCGCCGATCCGCTCGGCCTGCGGCCCGACATATATCCGCACATCGGCGAAATTGGCGCCAAGCGCCGCCTCCATCTTGCCGCGCACCCCGTCCGGCAACGGCCGCCCGCCGCCCGAGGCGAGCCCGAGCGGCCCGCCCTCGATCGCAAACGCACCGCCGGCGCCGTGTCGCTGCACCATTCCCGCTCGCCCGGCAAACGCCGGTATCGGAGGACCCGGCGGCCGCGCCGCGAAAGCGGGCGCCGGAGGACCCCGCAGACGCATCGCCGGCTTTGCCTGAACCGGCGGCGAGGGCGGCGGGAGTCTCGCCGGGACCGGCGGCGGCAGTTTCGGCTGGCCGCCGAGAAATGACCCCTGGATCACCTTCCCGGTCATGACGCGCTCCCTGCCGATCCCGATTTTGCGGCGGGCAAGGTCCCACCCGCGCCACTTCCGCGGATGCCGGCGCTGTCCACTTTTGGTTTCGGCGCGGCGGC
>DASXMC010000319.1:0-1858 GCA_036495885.1 Allostellaceae bacterium
ACCGACATCGACCCGATCGACCCGGAGAACATGCCGACCTCGAAACCGAGATCCTCTGCTATGCGGGCCGAGATCGCATCGTAGACAGAGCCGGGATGCACGCAACGATTGCCGGCAAGGATCGCGCGAAAGCGCTCGCGCCGCTCGGTCCAGTTCATGATGCATATCCTCGGATGATGTCGGTGGCCAGGGCTGGGTTTTGCTATTTTTGCGCCGCCTGGGCAAGCTTATCATGAGCCGACGCGGGTCAAAGGCTTTGCCGTCATTGCGAGGAGCGGAGCGACGAGGCAATCTCGATCCGGCTAATCCCAGCGTCGCGAGATTGCTTCGCTGCGCTCGCAGTGACAGCCCGGAGGAAAAACGCATGGAGAAGCGGATCGCGGTGATCGGTGCCGGCGCCATCGGCGGCTATACCGGCGGCCAGCTCGCCCATAACGGGTTCGATGTGACCCTGATCGATCCGTGGCCCGAGCATATCGAGACGATCCGCCGCGACGGGCTGGCGCTCGAAGGCATGACGCAGGAGGAGTTCGTCTGCGCCCGGCCCAAAACCATGCACCTGACCGAGGCGCAGCAGCTCGCCAAGGAAAAGCCGATCGACATCGCGATGGTTTCGGTCAAATCCTACGACACCGAATGGGCAACCCGGCTGATCGCGCAATATCTGGCGCCCGACGGCTATGTCGTGTCATTGCAGAACTGCATGAACGAGGAGCGGATCGCCGGGATTGTCGGCTGGGACAAGACGGTGGGCTGCATCCCGGCCTTGCTCGGCGCCGAGCTCTACGCGCCCGGACGGGTGCGTCGCACCGCCGCACGTGGCGCCTCGACCCATGAAGTCTACCGCGTGGGCGAGGTCCATGGCCGCATCACCCCGCGGCTCGAGGAACTTGCGGCGATGATCGCCACGATCGATACCGTCAAGGCGACGACCAATTTGTGGGGCGAACGCTGGTCGAAATTGTGCGTCAACGGCATGGCTAACGGTGTCGCAGCCGCTACCGGCATGTCCGGCAACGAGATGAGCGGGGACGAAAAGATCCGTCGGCTGTCGATCCGGCTAGCGGGCGAAGGGGTGCGCGTCGGGCAGGCTCTCGGCTATCAGCTCGAACACATCCGCAATCACGACCCCGAAACCCTGGCGCGCGCCGCCGAGGGCGACCGGGCTGCCCTCGACGAAATCGAAAGCCAGATCCTGGCGTCATTGCATTCGAATACGCGCAGCGATCTGGCGCGCCCGTCGATGGGTCAGGACATGGCCAAGGGCCGGCGCACCGAAATCGATTCCATCAACGGTGTGATCGCCGCCAAGGGGGCCGAGGCCGGCATGCCGGCACCCACACATGTCAAGCTGATCGCCGCGGTAAAAGCGGTCGAGCACGGCCAGCGCGCGGCCGGACCCGAAAACCTCTACGCGATTTGAGCGGCCATCGAGCAGACTTTCCCGCTTGGTCGTAAACCGCAAACGGCGAGAACCGCGTCAGGGGAAACGGCGGTTGCGCATCCGCAAAAACCGATACCATAAGGCGAGCGCCAACAAGACGATCAGACCGCCGATCACGATAAACGGCGACACTCTACTCGGCTGCGGCTGGGTCGCACCGCCGACTCTTATCATCACCCGCGCAACCTCGGTCTTGGTGCGCGCCTCAGCGCTCCACATCCCGTCGCGGTCGGCTGGGAAGACGAATTTACCGTCCGCGTCGGTTCGCCCGGTCTCGACCGGTGTTTGCAAATCCCCCGGAGCAAAGACGCGAACTTCGGCATTCGTCATCGGCTTGCCGCCCGTGGTGGCGAATTGCGCCGTCACCTCATGCGTGGCGAAGAGATCAAAGGCGCGGGCTGGCGATTCGGGCCC
>DASXMC010000320.1:0-5264 GCA_036495885.1 Allostellaceae bacterium
TCATATCGAAAAAAAACCGACTCGGCCGCCCGGAAGACAACACAAAATCACGATTTCGCAACAGCGAGCGGCGGCTGATCAGCTCGAGCAGCCGTTGTTTTTTGGCCGGCAAGTCCGCCCGCATGGACCTCTCACCCCCTCCGCTCTGCTCATGTCCGGGAGTCTTCGCTGCCGGCGCGCGCTGCGATCGTCCCGCGTTACACCTGCTGCAAAAATTAAGCCTCAACCGCAGCCATGTGACAAGAGCGTTACACGCCCTGGCTCAGTTCGGGTCGAGTTCGGTATCCCAATAGAGATAATCGCGCCAGCTGTGATGCAGGTAGTTGGGCGGAAAGGCGCGCCCGTTTTCCTGCAGCATATAAGTCGTCGGCTGTACCGGGCGGTGGCGCGGATACATGCCGCTCTCGCGCGGCAGGCGATTGCCCTTCAACAGGTTGCAGCTGCCGCAGGCGGTCACGACGTTGGCCCAGATCGTGCGCCCGCCGCGCGAGCGCGGCACCAGATGATCAAATGTCAGATCATGCGACGGATACGGCTCGCCGCAATATTGACAGGTGAAGCGGTCGCGCAGGAACACGTTGAAGCGGGTGAACGCCGGGTGGCGCGCGGACGGGACGTATTCCTTCAGCGATACCACGCTCGGCAGCCGGATTTCCAGGGACGGGCTGCGCACGCTCACGTCGTAATGATCGATGATGTTGACGCGATCGAGAAACACCGCCTTGATCGCATCCTGCCACGACCACAGCGACAGTGGAAAGTAGCTCAGCGGGCGAAAATCCGCGTTCAGCACCAGAGCGGGGCAGTTATCGAGATAGGCCGTCACCAGTGACCCAGTTTGATCGTGGTCGGTTGCGACGCGGGATAGCATGCCTTTGTGACAGCTTGATAACTAATCGGCGGCGGCCGAACAAGACTCCGGGCACGATTTCGCGGTTCAACGGGTCGGGACCGGTCTGTCACCGCGATAATCGTAAAAGCCGCGCCCGGTTTTACGCCCAAGCCAGCCGGCCTCGACATATTTGACGAGGAGCGGGCAGGGCCGGTACTTGCTGTCTGCGAGCCCCTCATAAAGCACCTGCATGACCGACAGGCAGGTGTCGAGCCCGATAAAATCAGCGAGCTCGAGCGGTCCCATCGGATGATTGGCCCCGAGCTTCATCGCCGTATCTGTGGCTTCCACCGAGCCTACCCCCTCATAAAGCACATAAACCGCCTCGTTGATCATCGGCAGCAGGATGCGGTTGACGATAAAGGCGGGGTAGTCCTCGGCGGCGACCGGCGTCTTGCCCAGCTTGATTGCCAAATCGCGGGTCAGCGCAAAGGTTTGCTCATCGGTGGCGATGCCGCGGATCAATTCGACCAGGGTCATCACCGGCACCGGGTTCATAAAATGCATGCCGATGAATTTTTCGGGCCGGTCGGTGGAGGCGGCGAGCCGGGTGATCGAGATCGACGAGGTGTTGGTTGCGATCAGCGCGCCGGGGCGCAGTTTGGGGGTCAGCTTTTTGAAGATCTCGCGTTTGACGTCTTCCCGTTCGGTCGCCGCCTCGATGACCATGTCGCGGTCGCTAAACAGCGCGTAATCGAGCCCGGTGACGATGCGGGCCATGGCCGCGTCCTTTTCCGCTTCACGGATCCGCCCGCGAGCGACCTGCCGTCCGAGATTGCGCTCGATCGCCTGATACCCGCCCTCTACTGCGTCCTCGCTGACATCAGTCAGCACAACGTCAAGCCCGGCCAGGGCACACACATGCGCTATGCCGCACCCCATCTGGCCGGCGCCGATCACCCCGATCCGCTGCAGCCGGTCGACAGCCGGTGCTTCCGGCGGGGCATCAGGCGCCGGTGCTGCCGCGCTCATTGGCGGCGCTCCAGCTCGTCGGCGAGTTCCGGCAGGATCTTGAACAAATCGCCAACGAGCCCGTAGTCAGCGATCTGAAAGATCGGGGCTTCTTCATCCTTGTTGATGGCGACGATGACTTTTGAATCTTTCATGCCGGCGAGGTGCTGGATCGCGCCCGAAATGCCGACCGCGATGTAGAGCTCCGGGGCGACAATCTTGCCGGTTTGGCCGACCTGATAGTCGTTGGGAACAAACCCGGCATCGACCGCGGCACGCGAGGCGCCGACGGCAGCACCGAGCCGGTCGGCGACCTTTTCGAGCAGGTGAAAGTTTTCGCCCGACTGCATGCCGCGTCCACCCGATATGATAACGCGCGCGTTCGTCAGCTCCGGCCGTTCGGATTTTGACAACTCGGCGCGCACGAACCGGGACAACCCGGCGGCACTGGTCGACGCCACGGTTTCGATCGGCGCCGCGCCGCCACTCGCCTCGCCCGGCGGGAACGCGGTGCCGCGCACCGTGATGACCTTGATCGGATCTTTCGACTGAACCGTCGCCAACGCGTTGCCGGCATAGATCGGCCGCACAAAGGTGTCGGGAGAAACCACCGCGCTGATGTCGGAGATCTGCATCACGTCGAGAAGGGCCGCGACCCGCGGCATCAGGTTCTTTCCCGCCGTCGTCGCCGGAGCGATCAGATGGCTGTAACCGGCGGCAATCCCGACCACCAGTGGGGCCACGTTTTCGGCGAGCCCATGCGCATAGGCCTCGTCTTCGGCGAGCAGGACGCGTCTGATGTCGGGGATACGGGCTGCGGCCTCGGCGACCCCCCGGCAATCCTCGCCGGCGACGAGGATGTCGACATCGCTTCCGGCAATCTCCTTGGCGGCGGCGAGCGCGTTCAGAGTCGCCGACTTCAACGCGGCGTTGTCGTGTTCGGCGACGACAAGAGCGGCCATCAAATCACCCGCGCTTCGGTTTTGAGCATGTCGACCAGTTCGGCCACCGAGCCCACCTTGCGCCCGCCCTGGCGCTTTGGCGGCTCCTCTACCTTGAGCACAAGCAGCCGCGGCGCGATGTCAACGCCGAGCGCTTCCGGCGTCGTTGTTGCGATCGGCTTTTTCCTGGCCCGCATGATGTTGGGCAGTGAGGCGTAACGCGGTTCGTTGAGGCGAAGGTCGGTCGTGACCACGGCCGGCAATTTGATCGCTATCGTTTCGAGACCGCCATCGACCTCGCGCGTGACCTCGGCCTGGCCGTCGCTGATCTTGAGCTTCGAGGCGAACGTCGCTTGCGGCCAGCCGAGCAATGCCGACAGCATCTGGCCGGTCTGGTTGCTATCGTCGTCGATCGCCTGTTTACCGAGGATTACGATCTCGGGCTTTTCCTCGAGGATTACCGCCTTCAACAATTTAGCGACCGCGAGCGGCTGCAATTCGGCATCGGTCTGTACCAGGATGCCGCGATCCGCACCCATGGCCAAAGCGGTGCGGATCGTCTCCTGGCATTGCGCGGCACCGAGCGAAACCGCCACGACCTCGCTGACGACCCCGGCCTCGCGCAGCCGCAGTGCCTCCTCGATGCCGATCTCGTCGAACGGGTTCATCGACATTTTGACGTTGGCGGTCTCGACCCCGCTGTGATCCGCCTTGACCCGGATCTTGACGTTGTAGTCGATGACCCGCTTGACCGCGACCAGCGCTTTCATACCGTCCTCACAATCACCGCCAAGCGGCGTTATCGCATTGATTGCCGCCCGCGGAATTGCGGCAAATTTTGCACCCGCCTTAGGTTAAGGCAAGACCTTGGTGGTTAAGGCAATATCTGCCCCAGCGGCACCCGGCATTCGCGGCCTCTCCCGCTGGTAACACACCGGCGCCGGCGGGGGATCGGGCGAAACCAACGCTCGCGACCGTCGCTCCGCTCTGTGCCGGATATAAGGTTCGTCAGTCGAGCGCCAGGGGCTGGCCGTCGAGATCTTCGGCGCGCTCGACAGCGATCAGCACCGCGTACCCGGCCTTTTGCGGGTCGCGTTCCTTTTCCGGCTGCACCAGGCGACGCCAAACCTCGTCATAGACCGGACCGGATCGATGGACCGTGGCGCGTCCGTAGAAGCGGGCGATGCCGCCTTTGGGCAGCACGCCTTCCTCGCGCAATTGCGGCTTGCGGAAATAAACCGTCAGTGCGGTGCCGTCGCGCAGATTGGCGTTGGTCGAGCCCTTGCCGCGCTCCCATAGCGCCAGATGCTCGTCGTCATACACCATCGTGCCGCCGCGCGGCGTGATCTGTGCAAAGCCATCGGGTAGCACGCTGCCGACGAGGCAGACATTCGCCGGAAAAGCGGTGTTGATGTGCGGGTGCAGCACGGTCGGGATTTTGGCCATCACGCCTCCTCGAGCTTGGTCCGGTAGTTGGTGTCGAGCCACCACGAGCGATACTCGCCATAAGTGATCGGCGGATATTTCGGTGGGTTCAACTCGTCGCAACAGGTCGGCGGGCACACAATCGGATGATCGATGTGCGGCGTCAGCATGCTGCGCGCCCCATTCGGTTCTCGTCAAAGATATGGACTGGGCCACTGCTTCCAGCGCCAATAGATAGCAAGAGAGAGGACGGTGAAAAAGTCATTTAAAACCTTGGTGGGGCTCATCGGCAAAATGTCTGAGGCTCTCGATCAAGTAACGGATGTCGGCCTGAAGCTGGTCAAAATTGGAATTCTTTTGAAAAGTCTTCTGGTCCATGTAGAGTGCGCGGTCGACCTCGATCTGCAGGCTGTGTCGCTGCACCGCCGGGCGGCCATGACGTTTGACGATCTCGACCCCTTTGTAGATTTCGTTGATGCGCACGTCATAGCCGCGGCGGCGCAGCACGCCCGCGACAAAATCGGTAAATTCCTTGGCGCAGGTCGTCCCATCGCGGTCGCCGAGCACAAAATCGGCGGCCCGGCCGAGATCGCGGGCGCTGCGCTTTGAGGGCATCGAGTGGCAGTTTATGTGCCAGACTGCGCCATGTGCGGCGTGCAGCCGGGTGATTGCTTCGTCCAGCACGCGATGGTAGGGGGTATGGCAGCGCTCGATCCGGCTGAAGATTTCGTCGACGCTAAGCTTCCTGTCATAGATCGGCGTGCTCGGGCGCGCGACGCGGCGCACGAGGCCAAGCCCGCCGCGGGTATTTTGCGACGGCTTTAGCGGTGTCGGCCAGCAGCCGTCGATCAAGGCCTCGTCGATGTCTTCGACGCCCCGGTTAGGATCGAGATAGCTGCGCGGGAACAACGCGCCGATCAGGGTTGCACCATGCAGCGGTGCAGCGGCATAGAGCTCGTCGACATAAGCGTCCTCGGAGCGGCGCAGCGCTTCAAGCGCGCAGGTAAAACCGAAATCATCGGGATAAAGCGAGCCGCTGTGCGGTGAATCGAATA
>DASXMC010000321.1:0-6722 GCA_036495885.1 Allostellaceae bacterium
GAGCGCGTCGCGCGAGTGGAAGATCCCAGCCACCTCGCGCACCTTCACTTTTTCGATCACCTTGCTTCCAGCCGTTGCCATGGCAGGCTTCTCCTGACCGTGTTGTCACCCAGTGTGTCTGGGTGTCAAGATCTATGGGTCTGGGCAGACGCTTGTGCCCTTGCCCAGGAGACGATGCCACGGGTGTCGCTGGCACCCGCGCGCTGGGCAATCTGCCGCCCACCGTCGAACAGCATCAGTGTCGGAATACTGCGGATGTTGTAGCGAGCGGCGACGGTCGGCTGTTCCTCGGTATTGACTTTGGCAGTCGAAAGTCAGGTTCGAGTTCGGCGGCGGCGCGCTCATAAGCCGGCGCCATGGCTCGGCACGGACCACACCACGGCGCCCAGAAATCGACCAGCACCGGAATATCATTGCTGGTTAGATGGCGTTCGAACGTCTCCGTATCTGCCATCAGCGGGGTTCCGGTAAAGAGCAGCTGATGGCAGTTTCCGCATTTAGCCTTCTGCGCGGGCCGGTCTGACGGGATGCGGTTGACTGCGCCGCAGGACGGGCAGACGACATGACGCGAGGATCCATTCACCGCAAGGTCTCCATCGAGTTCATATTAATAAGGGACATCAGGGCGACATCGGGGAGGGATCCTTCTGCCGCGGTATCGGCAGGTATTCGACGCCGCCGCCTTGGGTGCGCACTGGCTGCGGGTAGAGCGCCATCATTTCCAGCACACGATCGGGCATCTCGGTGCTGACCGGGAGCCCGAGCTCGCGGGCTTCGTCCGGCGTGATCGGGTAATCGTGCGTCCACGCGCCGCTCGACAATTTCTCGGCCAGCGACTCGGCCTTTTCCACCGGAAGATGCCGATCGAGCAGTTTGCCTGCGGCACTCTTGAGCTGCCCGATCGCCTTGCGGCCGACATCGGCGAATATCAATGTCTTGTCGTCGATTTCGGAAATCGGCTTCTGCTCCACCACTTTCAGGAGCGAGGCGGCGGGCGATTCTCCGAGCTGCGGGTCGATCGGGCCGAGCACCGAATGGCGGCACATCACGATCTCATCGGCGGCGAGCGCGATTAATGTTCCCCCCGACATCGCGTAGTGCGGCACAAACGCGGTTACCCTGCCCTTGTGGCCACGCATCGCGCGGGCGATCTGCAAAGCCGCAAGGACGAGCCCGCCGGGCGTGTGCAAAATGATGTCCAACGGCATATCGTCGTCGGTCATCTGGATCGCACGCAGAACTTCTTCCGAATCGTTGACGTCGATATAACGGGCGATTGGAAATCCGAGGACGCGCATCGTTTCCTGACGATGGACGAGCAGGATGACGCGCGAGTTCCGGTCCCGCTCCAGTTGCGCGATGCGCCGCATTCGCGTCGCGTCCAGCATCCGCTGGCGCAGCACCGGTTGCAGCGCCGACAGCATGAAGAAGATCCAGAAGATATCCGCAACTGTCATCCTATTCTCCGTGCTCCGAATGTGCCTCAAACCCGTCCGGAAAGGGCGAACCCCGGGATGCCGATGTCGGCGTCACGTGGCCAGTGGCGGCGCCGACTGGGCTGCATAAGCCCGGCGAGCGCGATGCCTGCGAGGAAGCCGCCGACATGCGCCCACCAGGCGATACCTCCGGTCGCGCTTGCCGTAAGCATTTCGGTCGCCGCCTGCAGCAGCTGGATCAAGAACCACAGCCCGACAAAGACCAATGCCGGGACTTCGAAGAACAGCGGTAAGAACAGGATTGGCACGATGACAATGACCCGCGACAGCGGAAAAAGCCGGACATAACAGCCGAGCACGCCGGCGATAGCGCCCGAAGCGCCCAGCGCCGGCGTGCTCGAGGTCGGATTGAAAAGCGCGTGGGCAATCGCCGCCGCCACGCCACAGCCGAAGTAGAATAATAGGTAGCGTCCCGGGCCTAGCTGGTCTTCGACGACCGATCCAAACAGCCACAACGTCCACATGTTGACTATCAGGTGAAACCAGCCACCGTGCAGGAACATGTTCGAGACAAACGGCAGATAGTCCAACAGGGATGGTCTAGCGTCATAGACGAAGGCGGGATCGAAATAGCGGGCCGGGATTAGAGCGAATTGCCAAAAGAGCTGATTAAGTTGCGATTGGCTCAAATTGATTTCAAACAGAAAGACGATGCAATTGGCTGCAATCAGGGCCCAAGTGGCGAACGGCGGGTAGCGCAGACGAACGACATTGGCGATCGGAAACATCAGGCGACATCCCAATCAACTCGCCGCCGCCAAGCCCGGTCCGAATCATCTCGGGTATTCGACTGTCGTTCGCATGCCCAATCCGCCTGCACGATCTTCCCCATCCAGTTCGTCGAGCCCCAGACGGGCAGAAAACCTTAGGTCACAATAGTGGCGTCGGAGCACAGAAAAATTGATAATAGTCAATTCCGAAGAACTTTCTTTCGGCTGCGTGACCCGCCCCTTGAATTTCTGCTCGCCAAATGCGTTGGCAATGCCAATGCAACTACGCAAGGAAATTCAAAACGAGGTGACGATCGTCAATCCGATTGCTTGTCCGATGCAGTGATGAGTTCAGCTGGTCGGCCGTCGCTCTGGGCGTTGTCCGGGTCGGGGCTGTGGTCGGCTTCAGGCGTCGCCCCCGGCTGCATCTGGATCTCCGGCCGCTGTCGGCGGTGAGGCTGGAGAGCGACGCCCTGAGCGCCGCATTGCCGCTGTAAGATCAAGGCCAAAACCCTCTTGTTCAGACGCGCGGTGGCAATCCGGAAGTTGAGATGATCGGAGATCGCGACAGACGCCGCGAGAACCGGAAGGTCTCGACATCGCATTCCTGAAACTTCATTTTATATCCAAGATAATTCGTACAAAATTTGATCTTCGTCAGAGATGAACACATGGGCTGCTCGTATCGTTTGTCGTGAGAGGAGGATATATGCCCATCGACAGCGACCAAGGTTTGCTGGGCGGGGACACAGTCGAAGCGCCGCCGGAAGCACGCACAGCACCTGCGAGGCAGTGGCAGCGGCCGGCCGACAGGTCCCCCGCGCCTGAGCCGACCACAGCCCAAAAGGAACCGAAATCGCCGCGCCGGCGCTGGTTGCGCTGGGCCGTGTTTTTGCTGCTGCCGATCGTGCTGATCGTCGGGGCATATTTCTACTTTGAGGGCGGGGCCTACATGTCGACCGACGACGCTTATGTGGAGGCCGACAAGGTCGGCCTGTCGACGGACGTTTCCGGTCTGGTCAAGTCGATCGAGGTCAAGGACAATCAGCACGTCACGGCGGGCCAACCTCTGTTTCGGCTCGACCCGTTGCCGTTCCAGCTCAAATTGGACCAGGCCCAAGCCCAGCTTGGCGTCATCCGGGATAATCTGAACGCCCTCAAGGCCAATTATCAGAACATGCAGGCGCAGATAGTACAGGCGCAGGATCAGGTTACCTACAATCAACGACAATATATGCGCCAACTCACTCTCGCGCGGGATCAGTTCGCACCGCAAACGGCAGTGGACCAGGCTTGGATTAATCTGAGAACCTCGCAGCAAACACTGGCTTCGGACAAGGCGCAGTTGGCTGCTGTTATCGCCAACCTCGACGGGAACCCGAATATCCCCATAGAACAGCACCCGCAATATCGACAAGCTCTGGCGCAGCGGGACGAGGCCGTCCGCGAGCTGCGGGACACGGTCGTCGGAGCGCCATACGACGGGACCGTAACCAACGTGCCCTCGCTGGAGCCGGGGATGTATCTGCCGGCCTCGACGACAGGCTTCTACCTGGTCGACACCGACCGAGTGTGGATCGAAGCGCAACCCAAGGAGACCAAGCTGACCTATGTGCGGCCTGGACAGCCGGCGACGGTCACGGTCGACACGTATCCCGGGCGGGAGTGGCACGGCACTGTCGAAAGCATCGGGCCGGCTTCACAATCCGAGTTCTCGCTGCTGCCGGCCGAGAACACAAGCGGCAATTGGGTCAAGGTCGTGCAGCGCATTCCGCTTCGGGTGCGCATGGATCTCGCCGATAAGAGAACACCGCCATTGCGCGCGGGTATGAGCGTCGAGGTCTCGGTCTACACTGGCCAAAAGCGAGGCTTACCGCACTTTCTGATCGCGCTGTTCGGCGGAGAAAGCACGGGGAGCGGCTAATGGCGGCGACTGCGACACCCTCCGCAGCGGCGGCCGAACCCAATCGGCTCGCGATCACCGCCGTCGTCGGGCTTGCTACGATCATGCAGGCGCTCGACACGACGATCGCCAATGTCTCGCTCCCCTACATCCAGGGCAGTGTCTCGGCCAACCAGGACGAGATCGAGTGGGTGCTGACTTCATACGTCGTCGCCGCCGCGATCATGACGCCGCCGACCGGCTATCTCGCCAATCGATTTGGCGTCAAACGGCTGTTCCAGGCCTCCGTCATCGGTTTCACGGTCGCCTCGATGCTGTGCGGCCTGGCGGATTCGCTGGTTCAGATCGTCTTTTTCCGGCTGGTCCAGGGCGCCTTTGGTGCGGCGTTGGTGCCGCTGTCCCAGGCAGTGCTGCTCAACACCTTTCCGAAGGAGAGACAGGGCTCGGCGATGGCGTATTGGGGCATGGCCATCGTGGTCGGCCCGATCATCGGCCCGATTCTCGGCGGCTGGCTAACCTATAATTACAGCTGGCGTTGGGACTTTTACATCAACGTGCCGATCGGCATACTCGCCTTTCTGGGTATGTGCATATTTCTGCCCGAAACCAGGAGGACCAACGACAAGCTCGACTGGTTCGGCTTTGCCATATTGAGCGTGGCCATCGGCGCATTGCAGATCCTGCTCGACCGCGGCGAGGAACTCGATTGGTTCGGGTCCCGCGAGATCCAGATCGAGGCGGTGGTGAGCGCGTCGGCCTTCTACCTCTTCCTGGTGCATACCCTGACGGCGAGAGCGCCGTTCGTGAACCCGAAGCTATTTTACGACCGAAATTTTGCCGCCGGCATGCTGACGGTTTTTCTCGTCGGGGTTACGTTTTTTGCCCCGCTGGCCCTGTTGCCGCTCTATCTACAGGATCTGATGGGGTATCCGATCATCACTGCGGGTCTGGTCATGGCGCCTCGGGGCGTCGGTACCCTGTTCGCGATGATGCTGGTCGGGCGGCTGATCGGGCGCGTCGACACGCGAATATTGTTGGGAATCGGGCTCGCGCTGACCGCTTGGGCGATGCGAGACATGACCCAGTGGACACCCGACGTCTCTGCCTGGACCGTGGGGATCAACGGCATCATCCAGGGTGCAGGCATGGGCTTTCTATTTGTCCCGCTCAGCACGATTTCTCTTGCGACCTTAGCGCCGGAGCATCGGACCGAGGGGGCCGGCCTGTTCAATCTCTCCCGCAATATCGGGTCGAGCATCGGGGTCTCGATCGTCTCCAGCCTGCTCGTCAGCGAAACCCAGGTCAACCATGCCGAGATCGGGCAATACGTCACCTCGGTCAACCGCCTGTTCACAGCGCCGACGATTGCGCATCTGTTGAGCCCTTTTACGGCCGCCGGGCGCGCTGCGCTCGACGCCACCATCAGCTTGCAGGCGCAGATCATTGCCTACATCGACGATTTTAAACTGCTGATGATCGTCACCCTCGCCGCGTTCCCGCTGCTGCTGCTTTTCCGTAGGGCAGCGCCGGATCCCGTCCGCAGGCAAGGGACGCCATTGGCGCATTGAGGTTGACCTATCCAGCCGCCGACTCGGACGCGAAGCCGAGCACCTTCAGCAGCAGAATCTCACAGTCACGGAATGTAAGAGGCGCGGCCGGTCGCTCCGGTATGACGCCGACAAAACCCAACACCGCCAGACCCAATTTGTCCCAGACCGCATTTGTCAATGAAGGCGTCGACGATCCACGGTACCGACCGGCGGAGCCTGGATCGTGGACTGCGAATTGAGCCACGCAGAGCCGCGGACGAGCCGTAAGAATCCAGAAAAACTTGACTGCGGTCAAAGCGGGCACCCAGTCGGAGCCTTATGGTAGAGCCTCCTTCGGGTGCCGTCATGGCGGTCACAACCGAACAGAGGGCCGAGATCATGGCCGATACCAGCGCTCCGCACCTATCGCCAGCCAATGTCGCCCATTATCTGCGCGGGATCGGATTTCCCGCGACCAAGCGAGACATAAGGGCAGAGGCGCAGAAAAACCACGCTCCGCCGGAGGTACTGAAGCTCATCGACGAATTGCCGGCTGAGCGTTACCACACAATGCCCGAAGTCATGAAAGCCGTTGGTCAGGTCGAGAGGTCTTGAATTTCAAGCGTCTCGACCTGGCATTGCAGTCCCGTTACTGCACACGACCAAAAGCTCGGAGGCAATGATCATGTTGATGAAACCCATGACAAGCTTGGCCTTTGCGGCGGCTTGCTTGACGGCAATCGTGACCCTTCCGGCCCAGGCCGCGACCCATTACCGGCACAGCAGCTACTCGTCCAGCTGGTCGCCGGTGCAGAACATCAAAGAGAGCGAGCGCTACGACCGCCTGGTTGCAACCGATCCGGCGTTCCGCCGCTTCCGCGAGCGCATCGAATGCGGCCCGGTCACCGATCCGGTATTGCACCAGCAATGCCTCGATAGCTTTCAGCAGGAAGTCCAAGCGTGGTACGACGGCCAATTACCGGCTATGTACAGAACGGCGTTAAGCGAGTGGTCAAATGGCGCCGCTGCCTACGGGTCGTCGACCTCGCCGCAAAATTACACCACCAGTTCTGGAGGGTGATTG
>DASXMC010000322.1:0-2618 GCA_036495885.1 Allostellaceae bacterium
CCGAGCACCGCTTCGACACGGCCATGAAGCTCGTCGGGCAGATGAATGGCCCCGACGCGCCCACGATAGGAGCCGCCCGGATGCTCGAACCTCTGCAAGTCGACCCCGAAGGCGTCGTTGAATTGCGCGACCGTTCCCGACAGCACGACCGTGCGACGCCCGGCGTGTTCCTGGACGACCGAGAGACCGTGCGCACCGGCAAATCGCTTGACCGCATCGATGTCGCTGGGGTCGGCGCCAAACTGTTGATCGAACTCCTCCCGCGAGAGATGACCGCCAGCCCGGCCGCGTCTAGCGAGCGATGTCACCCTTTGCTCCAACGCATCCGCATTGCGGTGGCGGAGGATTACACTGACCTCGAGCCGCTCGCTTGGATCGGCCTTGCCGACCGGATTCGCACCGCGTAGCGGCTTGCGTTCACTACCCTTCAGCGGATGTCGTGCCATTTCCCTGCTCCAGATACCAGGCAAAAGACCTGCAAAAATGACCTGCACTTCAGGCCCGGCCGTGGTGGACGCTGTGGCAGCGCCGGCGGGTTTGCCGACGCTGTGCACGCTGAAATCTCTCCACCACGCCAGGTTATGGTTAAATTAGTACGCGAAGCTGCGAAAGCGTGTGAGCCAGATCACATCCGACCGATTTTTTGCTTCGTCCGTGATGCCGGCCGAACACCGGAGGGTCGATGCTGGCGGCCGCGGCGAGCCAGCCTTCGAAGGCAGCACCGGGCGCCGCCGCGCGTCTGGTCATTCTTGCGCTACGGAGGCGGTCTGCGCGATGCTCGACGGAGTGACCGGTAGGGTGCGCGGCACTTTCGACCCCGCAGCACGCGACGGCGGCGATATTGGGTTGTAGTATTAAGTCAGATCGATGACCGATCGGCAGCGGCTTGCGCTCTTTGCCGCTGTTGGTCGGGTGTGGGAGGAAGCGCGTGAGGTGGTTCGCCGGGGCAATGCCTAGGCGCGGTGCTGGGTTGTTCTGCCTCCGCCGGCGCCGCCGTTGAGGGGAGAGACGGCGCCGTCGGTTCCCTATCGCGGCGCGATCACCGCCACGATCATCTGCGCCTGCATCATGCAGGGGCTGGACACCACGATCGTCAATGTCTGCCTGCCGCACATCCAAGGCAGCATGTCGGCAGCGCAGGACCAGATATCGTGGGTATTGACGTCTTACATTGTTGCGTCGGCGATCATGATGCCGCTGACCGGCTGGCTCGCCAGCCATTTCGGCGTCAAATACATCTTTCTGGCCTCGATCGTCGGGTTCACGATCGCCTCAGCCTTGTGCGGCGCTGCGACGAGCCTCTCGCAACTCGTTCTTTTTCGGCTGCTGCAAGGCGTCTTCAGCGCGGGCCTCGTGCCCCTCGGGCAGGCGACGCTATTCACGATCTATCCGCGCAGCAAGCACGGTCAGGCAATGGCGATCTTCAGCACCGGGGCGATGATGGGCCCGATCATCGGCCCAACGCTCGGCGGCTGGCTGACCGAAAACCTCGATTGGCGCTGGTGCTTTTATATCAATTTGCCGGTCGGCGCGCTCTGCGCATTCGGCGTCTTTTTCTTCATCCGCCAAACCCGCGCCATGCGGCGCGACGAGTTCGACCTCTTTGGCTTTGTGACGCTGAGCATCGCGGTCGGGGCGCTGCAATTGATGCTCGATCGCGGTCAGCTCAAAGACTGGTTTCACTCGACCGAGATCTGGATCGAGGCGACAATCTCCGCGTTATCCTTTTACCTGCTGATCGTCCACACGCTGACGGCCGGAAAGCGCTCGTTTCTCAATCGCGAATTATTAAAGAGCCCGAATTTTGTCGCTGGCAGCCTTTTGATGTTTGGGGTCGGCATGATCCTCACCGGCACCTTGGCGCTGTTGCCGTCGATGATGCAGGTGCTGATGAATTACCCGGTGTTCGACGCCGGATGGATGATGGCGCCGCGCGGGTTTGGCACGATGCTGGCAATGTTTCTCGTCGCCCGCATCATTGACCGTGTCGACAACAGGCTGTTTATCCTGGTCGGGTTCCTGCTGACCGCGGCCTCGCTGTGGCAGATGACCGGCTATTCCCTCTATATGGGGTCGGGGCCGATCCTTTTCGCCGGATTTGCCCAAGGTTTCGGGCTCGGCTGCACCTTCGTCCCGCTCAACCTTTTGGCGCTATCCGGTCTGCCGCAACACATCCTGACCCAAGGGACGGCGTTGCGTGCGCTGATGCGAATGCTCGGCGGCAGCATCGGTATTGCTATTCTGGAAACCGAACTGACCCAGAATACCCAGATCGTACATTCCCGCCTGGTCGAGCAGCTGCGTCCGGACAACCCGCTGGCCCACCCGCCATATCTGGCCATGCCCTACAGTCTGACGACCCCTTCCGGGATCGCCGCGCTTAACCAAGAGGTGACCCGACAGGCAGCGATGATTTCCTACATCGACGATTTTGCGCTGATGCTGATCGTCATCCTCGCTTCCTTGCCGTTGCTGCTGCTGGTCCGCGTTCCGCGCCGGCAGCGGATCGCGGCAGCGGGCGATGATTAGGTTAGGAAGGCACCGAGACCCCAGAGCAGGCGGGCTCACAGGCGCCTTTTTGAGCGAAGAAACTGGCGAAACTTTGGGCACTTCACCTT
>DASXMC010000323.1:0-3706 GCA_036495885.1 Allostellaceae bacterium
CTGCCGAATTTCGCGGCAGGCGATTGCCGCCAGACGATGCAGACTATAAATCCTGCGCCACATCGATCGGCTGAACCGGACCGAGGGGAGAGCGCATGGCGGCAGAAGCGGCGGTAATCGGGCGGGTCGTCAAGGGCAGCGAATTTCGCGCCGTTGGCCTCGTGTCCTCGGCGCATTTTGTCGGCCATTTCCACATGATGGTGGTGCCGCCGCTGTTTGCCCTGCTGCGGGTGCGCTGGGGGGTGGATTTTGTCCAGCTCGGCTTGGCGCTGACCGTGTACGCAATGGTTTCGGTCGCGGCGCAATTGCCGATGGGCTACATGGCTGACCGTTTCGGCTCGCGCAAGCTGTTGATCGGTGCCCTGATCCTCGGCGGCGCTGCCCTCGCCTCGGTAGGCGTCGTCGACCGTTATTGGTGGCTCCTGGTCGCGGCCGGGGTTTCCGGCATCGCGAACGCCGTCTATCACCCGGCCGACTACGCGATCCTGTCGGCGCGGGTCGCGGCCTCGCGCATCGGCCGGGCATTTTCGGTCCACACTTTTGCCGGCATGCTCGGCAATGCTCTCGCTCCGCTGACGATGCTGGCATTGGTGCCGCGCGTTGGAGTTCCCGGCGCCCTGATCATCGCCGGGCTGGTCGGACCGATCGTCGCCTTGCCGCTGGCCTGCGCGTCCTCGATCGAAGGCGACACCTTGGCGGAGGCTGCCAACAAGGCCGCCCCCCACCGCGGCACGGACAGGTCCGGCCGCAGCGGCACGGTGTTCACTCCCGCGATCATCGGCATGATGGTGTTTTTTGTGCTGTTGAGCCTCTCGACCAGCGGGCTCACCAACTTTTCGGTGCCGGCGCTGATGCACGGCTATCAGCTGCCCTTCGCCGCCGCCAATTTGGCGCTGACCGTGTATTTGACGGCGACCGCGTTCGGCGTCCTGAGCGGCGGGTTTGTTGCCGACATGACGCGTCGCCACGGCGAGGTCGCGGCCCTCGGCTTTACCGTCAACGCAATCCTGATTTTGCAGATCGCGCTGTTCGGGCTCGGCGCCGGGTTGCTGGTTTTGGTTATGGCGCTGGCCGGGTTTTTGTCGGGCATCATCCAGCCGTCGCGTGACATGCTGGTGCGCGCCGCCGCCCCCGCGGGAGCCATCGGCCGCGCTTTTGGCGTCGTCACCATCGGCTTCAGCGTCGGCGGTGTCCTCGGTCCGATGCTGTTTGGTTGGATCCTCGATCGCGGCGCGGCGCACTGGATTTTCGGCGTCAGCGTCGTCTTTATGCTATTGACGGTGGTAGCGGCGCTGATCGGCGACCGGCAGATGGCCGGCCGGCGCGCCGCCTTGGCGCAATCGACCGGATAGTCTGCTCTCATGCGTTGCTGCGGTCCCTGATGCGCCGCAAGAGGCCATTCTCGCCAGGCCTGACCCAGATCCAGGGACCGCCGGCGTTAGCCCGGCAAGAGGACCGCGCCGCCGATCTGGCGCTGACCAGCGGCAGTCGGCACGATCTTGTCCGCACCGTGCTCGCGGTTTTGTTCATCGGCGGGCTGATCGCCACCTCGTTTTGGATTTTGTGGCCGTTTCTGCCCGCCACGATCTGGGCCACGACCCTCGTCGTCGCCACCTGGCCCTTAATGCTGCAGGTGGAGCGCCGATTATGGCACCGGCGGCCGCTGGCGGTGACGGTGATGACCCTGGCGCTGCTGTTGGTGTTTGTCGCCCCGTTCTGGCTCGCCGCCTCGACCATCGCGCAAAATTTCGACACTCTGATGGGCTGGGGCCATGCGATCGTCGCGTTCCGGCTGCCGCCGCCGCCCCTCTGGGTCAAGCGCCTACCCCTGTTCGGCGGTCAGATCGTCACATTGTGGCTGAAGATTGAAACCAGCGGCGTCGACGAGATCGCCGCCAAAGCCGCCCCTTATGCCGGCGGGGCGGCGGGATGGGCTGTCGGCGCGCTCGGCGGCCTCGGCATCACCATCGTGCAATTGTTGCTGACCCTGGTCATTGCCGCGGTCATGTACGCGGGCGGCGACCGTGCCGAGGTCATCGTCGAGCGCTTTGGTCATCGGCTCGCCGGCCATCGCGGCCGCGAGGCGGTGCGGCTGGCGGGTCACGCGATCCGCAGTGTGGCACTGGGCGTCGTCGTCACGGCACTGGTGCAGTCGATCATGACCGGCGCCGGCCTGGCACTCGCCGGGGTGCCGCTAGTGACAGTGCTGACCGCCGTCACCTTTATGCTGTGCATCGCTCAAATCGGCCCGGGCCTGGTGCTGATCCCCGCGGTGGTGTGGCTGTTCTGGAGCGGTTCTGCGGGCTGGGGAACGGCGCTGGCGATTTGGACGCTCGTCGTTCTCGGCATCGACAACGTCGTGCGCCCGCTTCTGATGCGCAAGGGCGTGCACCTGCCGCTGACCTTGCTGCTGGCCGGGGTGATCGGCGGGCTGATCGCGTTTGGCCTGGTCGGCATCTTCCTCGGCCCGGTCGTGCTCGCCGTCGCTTATACGTTGCTGTTGGCGTGGCTCGACGAGGATCCCAATCCCCACCAGCCCGGCTGATCGTCGAACCGGCGCCCCTGGCTCGTCCGCAACCGTGCGCGAGTTGCGTGAGATTGCCTGGATTTACCACGCCCGAGATCGGCGGCAGCTTTCAGCAAAATTGCTCGTGCCGATCAAGTGCCGCGGACGAGGGCTCTGGGGACGGCACTTTGAACCGGATCCGGCACTTCGGAGACGCGCCGGCGCATCACCGCCGCCTTTGACCGCGTGTTAGTGTTAGGCTAGTTTTCCCTCCTGATAAAAACGAATGCGGCGATGTTACAAAAACGCCCCCGCTAACAAAAATTTGAGCAGGAGGAATACCATGCTGGAACTGCTTGATCAGCAAAAGTCGCTTACCATCAACCAATGGAAAATTTTTATCGCGTGCATGTTTTCTATAGTTATTGATTTCTTTGATTTTGGCTTGATCGGGTTTGTACTGGCGTTTTTTGTAAAGGATTGGCATCTGACATTCGGGCAATCGGGAGCGATCCTGTTTGCCTCGGGGATAGCGGCGATACCGGGCGGGATTTTCTTTGGCTGGCTCGGCGACAAGATCGGCCGCCGCAAGGTGTTCATGATGATGATCCTGACTCTCTCGTTCGCGACCGGCGTGATGGCGCTGGCACCGCAGAACGGGTGGATCTTCATCGCGACGATGCGGTTCATCGTCGGTTTGGGGGTGGGCGGGCTCGCCGCTGTCGATCTGCCGCTGCTGCAGGAGTTCGTGCCGGCCTCGAAGCGGGGCTGGGTCAGCGGCCTGTCGATCGGCCTGTTGCCACTGGGGCCGTTGCTGGCCGCGTTGTTTAGCGCTTCGCTGGGTGCCACCATCGGCTGGCGCGGCCTGTTCGCGATCGGGCTGGTGCCGGCGGCGTTTGCCTTTGTGATCCGCCTCTGGGTTCCAGAATCGCCGCGCTGGCTGTTCGGCCAGGGGCGCTTTGAAGAGGCGCGCCGCTCGCTTGCCTGGGCGCTCAGGGTAGACCCCGGCGCGATCCAATTGCCGGCGTCGCTGCCCGTGCAGCCGCATGTGCCGTGGCTCGAGCTGTTCAAATATCCGCGCAGTATCGCCGCGGGGATCATGGTCGGGCTGAGTTCGACGGGTGCCGTTGGCGTGGCGCTGTGGGGCGCCACCCTGCTCGTTCTGGTGCTGAAAGTGACGCCCGCCCAGGCCGCGTACCT
>DASXMC010000324.1:0-6414 GCA_036495885.1 Allostellaceae bacterium
TGGTGCAAACTGAACCAATGAACGACGCACCGCATCCGGCCTTGTTGCCGACTGGGATGCGCGATCTGCTGCCACCCGAAGCGGAGGCCGAAGCGCGGGTCGTCGCCTTGCTGATGGAACGGCTGGCTGCGCACGGTTACGAGCGGGTCAAGCCGCCGCTCGTCGAGTTCGAAGAAACCTTGTTTGCCGGAGCAGGTGCGGCAATGGCGAGCGCTACGTTTCGGACCATGGATCCGGGGTCGCACCGGATGGTCGGGGTACGCGCCGACATGACCCCGCAGATTGCCCGCATTGCCGCCACCCGGCTCGGTAATGCCGCACGCCCGCTGCGCCTGAGTTATGCGGGGCAAGTTTTGCGGGTTCGCGGTTCGGAGATCAGACCCGAGCGCCAGATCGGACAGGTCGGCGCCGAGCTGATCGGCTCCGGCGGACCCGCCGCCGACGTCGAGGCAGTGGTCGTCGCGGCGGAAGGCTTGTCGTCGCTGGGCGTGCCCCACCTGTCCGTCGACATTACCCTGCCGACCCTGGTCCCCGCGGTGGTCGACGCCTACGGCATCTCGGGCAAACGCGCGGCGACGTTGCGGGCGGCTCTCGACCGAAAGGATGCTGCCGCGGTGGCCGCGACCGCCGGAGCGGCGGGGGAGTTGCTCGGCTGCCTCTTGGCGGCGAGCGGCCCGGCTGAGATGGCGCTGGCGGCTCTCGACCGCCTCGATCTCCCGGCGCAGGCGCGGCCCGAGCGCGCCCGGCTCGGCGCGGTGCTCGACGGGCTGAAGGACGCCGCACCCGATCTCAGGGTTACGATCGATCCCGTCGAAAATCGCGGATTTGAGTACCACACCGGGATCAGCTTTACATTTTTCGCCGGCCGCGGCGCTCTCGGCCGATCGAGCGGCGAGTTGGGGCGCGGCGGCCGCTATCAGGCGGGTGATCCGGCGTTGCCCGAGCCGGCGACCGGGTTCACCCTTTATACTGATACGATCCTGCGCAGCTTGCCGGAAGCCGGACCGCAACGCCGTCTCTTGCTGCCGCTGGGGACCGGGCGCGCTTGCGCCGGCGGCCTGCGCGAGAATGGCTGGATCACCGTAGCCGCTCTCGAACCCGCCGCTGATTGGCGTGCCGAGGCGCGCCGCATTGGTTGCTCGCACGTCCTCGAGGATGGTGTGCCTCGCGCACTCGGCTAAAGGAGTTGTTACGATGGCCAATGTCGCCGTAGTCGGCGCTCAATGGGGCGACGAAGGCAAAGGCAAAATCGTCGACTGGCTGTCTGAGCGCGCCGATGTCGTGGTCCGTTTTCAGGGCGGCCACAATGCCGGACATACGATCGTCATCGGCAATGTCGAATACAAACTGAGCCTCTTGCCCTCCGGCGTCGTGCGGCCCGGTAAATTGTCGATCATCGGCAACGGCGTCGTCGTCGATCCCTGGGCGTTGCTCGACGAAATCGACGCGATCGGCAAAAAGGGGGTGGAGGTCACACCCGATAATCTGAGGCTCGCCGACAACGCGGCCCTGATCCTGCCGTCTCACGGCGCGCTCGATCGCGCCCGGGAGGAACGGCGTGGTGAGCAAAAACTCGGCACCACCGGGCGCGGCATTGGCCCTGCCTACGAGGACAAGGTCGGCCGGCGGG
Organism: Allostellaceae bacterium; assembly: GCA_036495885.1. Classification (GTDB taxonomy): domain Bacteria; phylum Pseudomonadota; class Alphaproteobacteria; order ATCC43930; family CGMCC-115725; genus AP-15. Next base: position 1,631 of record DASXMC010000324.1, read on the forward strand.
CGGTGCGGGTCTGCGATCTTGGCGACCAGCGCGCGCTCGAGCGGCGGGTGGACGATGTCTTGCTGCACCACAACGCATTGTTGCGCGGGCTGGGAGAGCCCGAGATCGACCGCGATCAGCTCCTTGCCGCGCTCGGCGCTGTCGCACCACGGATTTTGCCCTATTCGGGGCCGGTATGGCGTCTTCTCGACGAGGCGGGCTCTCAAGGAAAACGCATCCTGTTCGAAGGCGCCCAAGGGGCAATGCTGGATGTCGATCACGGCACTTATCCCTACGTCACTTCTTCGAACACAGTTGCCGGGCAGGCGGCGGCGGGGTCAGGAGTGGCCCCGGGTGCGGTCGGCTTTGTCCTCGGCATCACCAAAGCCTATACGACGCGGGTTGGCACCGGTCCGTTTCCGACCGAGCTCAACGATGCGATTGGGGAAGCCCTGGGGCAGCGTGGCCGCGAATTCGGCGTCGTTACTGGCCGCAAACGGCGCTGCGGCTGGTTTGACGCGGTTGCGGTCCGGCAAGCGGTCAAGACCGGCGGCATCAGCGGCATCGCGCTGACCAAGCTGGACGTGCTCGACGGCTTTGATGAGGTCAAGATCTGTACGGCTTATCGCCGGGCTGGTGAGATCTACAATTACGTTCCGGCGGGGATGACTGCCCAGGCCGAGATCGAGCCGGTCTACGAGACTGCCGAGGGCTGGCGCAAGAGCACGGGCGGTGCGCGCTCTTGGGTCGATTTGCCGGCTACCGCGATCAAATACATCCGCCGGCTCGAAGAGCTGATCGGAGCGCCGGTGGCGCTTTTGTCGACCAGCCCCGAACGCGACGACACTGTGCTGGTCCGCGACCCGTTTGCCGGTTAGCCGGCATAGCCGCGCGCACTACGCAGAAACCGCGGCAGCCTGCCCCGGGAGGGTGAGCTTGTCACGGAGATGGCAGGCGACGTGATGGCCGGGGGCGATTTCGCGCATCGGCGGCTCCTCGTTCGAGCAGCGCGAAAACGCGTAAGGACAGCGGGTGTGAAAGCGGCAGCCGGGCGGCGGGTTGATCGGGCTCGGCACGTCGCCCTTCAAGATTATGCGGGTTTTCGGCGCCCCGGGGTCGGGAACGGGCACCGCCGACAACAACGCTTCAGTATAGGGATGTTGAGGATGCGTAAACAGCGCTGCTTTGTCCGCGAGTTCGACGATCTTGCCGAGATACATGACCGCAACCCGGTGGCTGATGTGCTCGACCACCGCGAGGTCGTGCGCCACAAACAGATATGACAAGTTGAACTCTTGCTGCAGGTCGCACAGCAGGTTGATGACCTGGGCCTGCACCGAGACGTCGAGTGCCGAGACCGGCTCGTCGCAAACGATCAGGCTCGGACGCAGCGCCAACGCGCGAGCAATCCCGATACGCTGGCGTTGACCGCCGGAAAACTCGTGCGGATAGCGGGCGAGGACGTCCGCGCGCAGTCCGACTTTTTGGGCGAGTTCGGTGACCTGGTCGTCGAGTGAAGATCCGGCCGAGACGCCATAATTGACGAGCGGCTCGGCGATGATGTGGCGCACGGACAGCCGCGGGTTCAACGACGAATAAGGATCCTGAAAAACGACCTGTAACTGGCGCCGCCATGGCCGCATTGCGCTGCGCGACAATCCGTCGATCCGCGCGCCGTTGACCCGGATTTCACCGGATGTCGGCTCGATCAATTTAAGGATCGCCTTGCCGGCCGAGGATTTGCCACAGCCGCTCTCGCCGACAAGGCCCAACGTCTCACCATGTCGGATGGAAAACGAGATTCCGTCGACGGCGTGCACTCGGCCGATGGTTCGCTGCAACAGCCCCTTTTTGACCGGGAAATGCTTGACCAGCCCTTCGACCTCGAGCAGCGGAGGCGAAGCCATGGGCGATCTCGCATTCACGCTGCCGCAGCCGCCTCGCCGGCGCGAAAACAAGCCGCAAAGTGGCCGGGCCGTTTTTCTTCCAACCCGGGCGGCGCCCGGCGGCAGATTTCGGCAGCGATATCGCAGCGCGCGGCAAACGCGCATCCCGGGATCCCCTCCGTCAAAGACGGAACCATTCCCGGAATCTCGGCGAGCCGCGGCGCCTGCCCGCCAAGCGAAGCGCCGAGCCGCGGTATCGAAGCGAGCAATCCCCTCGTATAGGGATGCAGTGGCCGGCGGAACAGCTCGCCGACTGTCGCCTCCTCAATTTTGCGGCCGGCATACATGACAACAACGCGCTGCGCCATTTCGGCGACGACACCGAGGTCGTGCGTGATCAGCACGATCGCTGCGTCGATCTTTTGTTTCAGTTCGCGCATCAGATCGAGGATCTGCGCCTGGATGGTCACATCCAGCGCCGTCGTCGGCTCATCTGCGATCAGCAATTGAGGGTTGCAAGCAAGCGCCATCGCAATCATGACACGCTGCCGCATGCCACCCGAGAGCTGATGCGGGTATTCGGCGACCCGTTGTTCGGCCTCGGGGATATTGACCAAGCGCAACATGTCGACGGCTTTGGCGCGCGCCGCTTTGCGCCCCAATCCCTGATGCAGGATCAAGGTTTCGGCGATTTGCCGGCCAATCGTCAATACCGGGTTCAGCGAGGTCATCGGCTCCTGAAAAATCATCGAGATTTCGTTGCCGCGGATCTGACGCATCGCACTCTGGGTCAAGCCGAGGAGATCGCGGCCGGCAAACTTGATCGATCCGGAAACGATCCGCCCGGGCGGCGATGGGATCAACCGCAGGATCGACAATGCCGTCACACTCTTGCCACATCCGCTCTCGCCGACAATCGCGAGCGTCTCGCCCGGATTGACGTGAAACGAGACGCCATCAACGGCGCGAACGACGCCGTCGCGACTGAAAAACCAGGTTCGCAGGTCGACGATGTCGAGGATCGGCTCGGTCTCGCGGCCCGGCACCCGCGAGAGCTTCACATCGATAACCGCCGCTTGGGGCATGCTTGCATCTACATCCTGCTGGCGAGTCGCGGATCGAGCGCATCACGCATGCCGTCGCCCAGCAAATTGATCGCCAACACGGACACCGACAAAAACGCGCCCGGAAACAGCACGATGTAATAGGCGACCTGGAACAGGCTGCGCCCTTCGGCCATGATGTTCCCCCAGCTCGGAATATTGGGCGGCGTGCCGGCGCCGAGAAACGACAAGATCGCCTCGACCAGCATTGCCGCCGCGGCGCTGTACGTTGCCTGCACCAGGAGCGTCGGCAGAGTGTTGGGCATAATGTGGCGCCACAGAATGCGCGGCAGATTGGTGCCGCTCGCGATCGCCGCCTCGACAAACGGCAGGTCACGCAACGTCAACACGACGCCGCGCACCAGGCGCGTGACCCGCGGCACTTCGGCAACGGTGATCGCAAAGATCACGTTTTGCAGACTGGCGCGGGTCAGCGCCATCAGCGCTATCGCAATCAGCACTGGCGGGATCGACATCAGCCCGTCCATGATCCGCATCAGGATCGCGTCGGCCCAGCGGTTGAAACCGGTCGCAAGCCCGATCATCAGACCAAAGGCTGTGCTTAAGAGGGCGACACTGATCCCGACCGTCAACGACACGCGCGCGCCGTAGAGGGTGCGGCTGTATAGGTCGCGGCCGAGCATATCGGTGCCAAACCAATGCTCGGCCGATGGCCAACGCAACCGCTGGATCGGCGACAGCGCCTGGGGATCAGTTGTACCGAGATAAGGTGCGAAGACCGCGACCAGCGCCATCAACCCGAGCAGAATACCGCCGATAACGACCGTCGGGTGACGCCCGATGTAGCCACGCGCACGCCGCCGGCGTTCGGGCTCTATCGCGGCGAGGCTGACATCGGTCGGCACCACCGTCATGGCTCAGTACCGGATGCGGGGATCGAGAAAAGTATAGCTGAGATCAACCAAAAGGTTGATCAGTACGTAGGCGCCAGAAAAGATCAGGATCATCCCCTGGATGATCGGATAATCGCGACGCAGGATTGCATCGACCGTAAGCCGGCCCAAGCCGGGAATCGCAAATACCGTCTCGGTGACGACGACGCCGGCAACCAACGAGGCGATCCCGATGCCGATGATCGTGGCGATCGGCACCGCAGCGTTTTTCAGGGCATGGCCGATTAGCACTTGGCCATTTGCCAAGCCTTTGGCATGGGCGGTGCGAATATAGTCTTGAGCGAGCACATCGAGCATGCTGGCGCGGGTCATACGGGCAATCAGTGCCGTATAGATCATTGCTAGCGCCATAGTTGGCATCACGAGATGCGACACGAACGGCCACAGGCCGTGGTCGAGGGGAGCAAAACCTTGCACCGGCAACCAATCGGTGCGCACCGCAAACACATAGATCAGCACATATGCCAGAACAAACACGGGAACGGAAAAACCGAGCACCGCGAAAACCATTACGGCCCGGTCGATCCATGAGCCGGCTTTCCACGCCGCCAGCACACCCAACGGGATCGCTGCCACAACCGACACCAGGACGGTCGAAAGCGTCAGCGCCGCTGTGGGTTCGACCCGCTGCGCGATCAGGGTCGTGACCGGCAGGTTGGTAAAGATCGAAATCCCGAGATCGCCGTGCAGCAGACGCCAAAGCCAGCTCGCAAATTGCACATAAAGCGGCTGGTCGAGGCCGAGCGCTTGATGAATGCGCGCGATATCCGCAGGACTGGCTGTATCTCCGGCAATGATCGCCGCCGGATCGCCGGGGCTCAGATGAAGAAGACCGAATACGAACAACGCGACGACCGTCATGACCGGGACGGTCGACAAAATGCGCCTGACAACATAACCGA
>DASXMC010000325.1:0-1511 GCA_036495885.1 Allostellaceae bacterium
CGTTCGCTCGAGCAAGCAAAGGAACAGCTCCACCAGGCACAGAAGATGGAAACCGTGGGCCAGCTCACCGGCGGCGTCGCTCACGACTTCAACAACCTGCTGACCGCCATCAGCGGCAGCCATGCGCTGCTGCGGCCGATGATCGCCGGTCAGCGCGCGCAGCGCCTGCTCGACACCGCCGAGAGGGCGGTTGCGCGCGGTGCCAAGTTGACGCAGCAATTGCTCGCATTCTCGCGCCAGCATCGCCTGCAGCCGGAAAAGGCGAACGCCAACGAGCTGATCGCCGCATTAGAGGGCCTGTTGCGCCATGCGACAGGTGAGCTTGCGGAACTGGCGCTCGATCTCGAGCCGCGGTTGTGGCTCTCGAACATCGATCAGACCCAGTTCCAGTCGGCGCTCCTCAACCTGATCGTCAATGCCCGCGACGCATCGGAAGAGACCGGAGGTCAGATCAAGATCGAGACCCGGAACGTCGAACTCGATCAGGCACGCGCGAAGGCGTTGGGCGAAATCTGCGCCGGCCATTATGTGATGATCGCGGTTAGCGACCGCGGTGAGGGAATGACCGCCGAGACCAAGGCGAGAGCGATCGAACCCTTCTTTACGACCAAGGACCCCGGCCGGGGCAGCGGGCTGGGTTTGAGCCAAGTGTACGGGTTTGCGCGCCAGTCCAACGGCCAAATCGAGATCGACAGCACCGTCGGCAGCGGCACTACGGTTCGCCTGTTTCTGCCGATGCTCCCCGAACAGGACGCGGCCATCAATGGTTCGGCCGAAACCATGCGGCGGGCCGGGACCGTTTTGATCACCGAGGACGACCCGGATGTCCTCGCCATCGCGGTCGAGACTTTGCGCGCGCTCGGCTATGAGGTTTATTCCGCGGCGAATGCCACAGAAGCGCTGACGATACTGCGGCGCGGCGCGCCGGTCGACGTGCTGTTCTCGGACATCGTCATGCCGGGTGGGATGAACGGGGTGGATCTGGCGCGCGAGGCGCGTCGACTGCGGCCCGGAATTCGCGTGTTGTTGTCGTCCGGCTATTCCCGGCCCGGAATTCAGCCTGAAGAAGGTACGAATTTTATCCCCAAACCCTACCAGATGCCCGAACTCGCACGCCGGCTGGAGGCCATTATTGCCGCGCCCGCGGCTTGACGCGAAATTGCGACAACAAACAGCGAACGGTCGAGCCTATCGCGCCTGATCGCCAAGCCGGGCGGGGTCGCCCTGACGAGAGTACCCAGCGTCATTGATGACGATCTTTTTCGTTCTCGCCGGCGGCGCCGAGGTGCACGAGGGTGGGCGGCCAATAAAAACCTGATCCTTGCGTCGCAGCGATAATGACAAAAATGCGACAGCGCTTATCTTGACCCAGATGGCAAGCGCGGCTCGGGGTTGAGATGCGGCGGATCGGGATCGATGTCGGCGGGACCAATACGGATGCGGTGCTCCTCGCTGACGGCGCCGTCGTGCATGCGGTCAAAACCCCGACCACCGAAGACGTCACCGGTGGC
>DASXMC010000326.1:0-3524 GCA_036495885.1 Allostellaceae bacterium
TCATCTATCTTTACCTTGAGCGCTTCTCGCGCTGGATCGGCCGCCCGTATCGCCCCTCGCGCGTGGCGGAGGTCCTGGCGGGCGAAGGCCGGCCGGTTCTGGCGCGGGAGCGTCAGGGCGCGGAATGACGGCAGCTTTATCTTTGTTCCATCGGCTAATCCGCACCGCCGCCGTCACCTCTTGGATCACGATTTTCAAGGATGCATAGACCGCGATGAGCATTTCCGAACCTTTTATCCGCCGGCCGATCGCCACCTCGCTCTTGATGCTGGGGGTGCTGGTCTTTGGCATCGGCGCCTACAACCTCTTGCCGGTGGCGGCGGTGCCGAATGTCGATTTCCCGACAATCAGCGTGACCGCGCAGTACCCCGGCGCCGATCCGAGCACGATGGCGTCGGCGATTGCGACGCCGCTCGAACAGCAATTCACCTCGATACCATCACTCAGCCAGATGACGTCGTGGAGCGGCGTCGGCGTCACCTCGATCACCCTGCAATTCGATCTGTCGCGCAACATCGATGCGGCAGCGCAGGACGTGCAGCAGGCGATCAATGCGGCGAGCGGGCTGTTGCCCCAGGACCTGCCCACGCCGCCGACCTATCGCAAGGTGAACCCCGCGGACTTTGCCATCCTGATCTATGCCATCCACTCTGACGCGCTTCCGCCCTACCGAGTCGACGATTACGCCAACAATGTCATTGCGGAGCGGCTGTCGACAGAGCCCGGGGTCGGCCAGGTCTTCGTGTTCGGTTCGATGCCTTACGCCGCCCGCGTCCGGATCAACCCGGCGGCGCTCGCGGCAAAGGGTTTGGGCATGGAAGATGTCCGCAGTGCGCTTGTCGCGGCCACCGTAAACCGCCCGAAGGGCGAGATCCAAACCGAACATCAGGCGATCGCGCTCGATACCAACGATCAGCTGTTTGATGCCGCGCATTACCGCAACATTATCATCGCCTACAAAAACGGCGCGCCGGTGCGCATCAAGGATGTCGGGGACGCTATCGATTCGGTGCAGAACGCCCGCGTGCGTTCCTGGTTCGGCGACCAGCGGGCGGAGGGCATCGCGATCCAGAAGGCGCCGGGCGCCAACACGGTCGCCGTCGTAGACGATGTCCAGGCGTTGATGCCCAAGCTCGAGCAGTCACTGCCGCCGGCGATTCATGTCGATCTGATGTCGGACCGCTCGCAGACAACGCGCGCCTCCATCCGCGATGTGCAATTCACGATGATGCTGACGATCAGCCTCGTCGTCGTCGTGATCTTTCTGTTTTTGCGAACCTTGTGGGCGACGGTGATCCCCAGCCTGGCGGTACCGCTGTCGCTCGTCGCGACGTTCGGCGTCCTGTATGCCGGCGGTTTCAGCATCGATAACATCTCCCTGATGGGGTTGACGATCTCGGTCGGCTTTATCGTCGACGATGCGATCGTGATGATCGAAAACATCGTGCGCTATATCGAAGAGGGAATGCGACCGCTCGACGCCGCGTTGAAGGGTGCCGGGCAGATCGGTTTTACGATTATTTCGATCACCTTCTCGCTGATTGCCGTCTTTATTCCGCTCTTCTTTATGGGCGGCATCATCGGCCGGCTGTTCCGGGAATTTGCCGTCACGGTTGCGGTCGCGGTGGTGGCCTCGGCGGTCATATCGTTGACCCTGACGCCGGTCATGTGCTCGCTGTTTTTGAAGGAAGAAGGGCTGCACCCGAAGGGGCGCTTTAACCGCGGCGCAGAAAGGGTCTTCCAGGCGGCATTAAATGGCTACGACCGGGGCCTCAACTTCATCTTTCGCCACAAACTGTCGGCGTTGATCGCAACCCTCTTACTGATGGTTGCAACCGGTTATCTTTACGTCGTTATTCCGAAAGGTTTTTTCCCGCAGCAGGATACAGGGTTCATCTTTGGTGAGCTTGACGTTCGTGAAGACGCTTCGATGACCCTGACCGACAAGATCCGGCGGCAAGTCGTCGATATCGTCAGGCAGGATCCTGGCGTCGAGGGGGTTTTCTCCTATGACGGCGCAACGACCTACAACCCTGCCGAGAATACCGCGCGCATCTTTTGGGGGTTGAAGCCCTATGAGGAACGTACCGCCAACGCAGAGCAGATTATCCAGCGCTTGCGCAAGGAAGTCGCCGGGATCCAGGGCGCAAAGTTCTTTATGCAGGTGCCGCAGAACATCACGGTCGGCGGCCGGCTCTCCCGCACCCAATACCAGTACACGCTGACCGACACCAACTTGGACGAACTGAACCATTGGGCGCCGATCCTCCAAGGCGAGATGCGTAAGCTGCCGGAACTGCAGGACGTGGCCTCGGACCAGCAAATCGCCGCCGCCCATCTGGCAATTGACATCGATCGCGATGTCGCCTACCGCCTCGGCCTCTCAGCCGCCCAGATCGATCAGACACTTTATGACGCATTCGGCCAGCGACAGGTCGCGACGATCTATACTGCGACCAATCAATACAAAGTCATCCTTGAAGTGCAGCCGCGATTTCAGCACGACCCGAACCTGCTGTCGGCGATTTACGTGCCAGGTCCCGGCGGCGCTCAGGTGCCGCTGAGCAGTTTTGCGCATTTCACCCGGAAAACCGAGCCGCTGATCATCAGCCATCAGGGCATCTTTCCGGCGGTGACGCTGTCGTTCAATCTCGTCCCCGGCGTTGCGCTCGGCCAGGCTGTCGACAAGATTCAGGCGATTACCGAGCGGCTGCACGTGCCGGCCACATTGAACACGTCGTTCCAAGGCACCGCGCAGGCGTTCCAGGCGTCACTGTCATCGATGCCGCTGCTCGTCGCTGCTGCAATCCTCGTCGTCTACATCGTGCTCGGCATCCTCTACGAAAGCTACATCCACCCGATCACGATCCTATCGGCGCTGCCGTCCGCCGGTGTGGGCGCCCTGTTGCTGTTGATGCTCTTGCATTACGACCTGTCGGTGATCGCGATCGTCGGCATCATTCTGCTGATCGGCATCGTCAAGAAGAATGCGATCATGATGATCGACTTCGCGCTGCAGGCCGAACGCCTCGAAGGCAGGAGCCCGCAGGAGGCGATCCATCAGGCCTGCCTGTTGCGCTTTCGGCCGATCATGATGACGACCTTTGCGGCACTGTTTGGCGCCATGCCGATCGCTTTTGGCCAGGGCGGCGGTGCCGAATTGCGGCAGCCGCTCGGGGTCGCAATCATTGGCGGGCTGCTGATCTCGCAATGGCTCACGCTGTTCACGACCCCGGTCATCTATCTCTATCTCGACCGCTTCGCGCATTGGGTCGGACGGCCCTACCGTCCCTCGCGCGTGGCCGAAGCGCTGTCGGGCGAGGGCCGGCCGGTGCTGGTGCAAGAGCGGCAGGGCGCGGAGTAAACGTGATGAACCGCAACCACGGCATTCCCGATCGAGCGGGGGCGGAGCCGTTTCTGGCCGCCGACCGCAGTTTCGGGTTTCTCGTCCACGACGTCTCGCGGCTGGTTAAACGCCGCTTCGAGCGTGCGGCGCGGCACACCGGCTTGCCGATCACCCGGCG
>DASXMC010000327.1:0-9761 GCA_036495885.1 Allostellaceae bacterium
ACGTCGAGGTCGCGGACGAAGCGGGCGTTCTTTTGGATATAGTCGAAGCGCAGTTCGGGGCGGCGGCCCATCAGGGCTTCGACCAGCGCCGCGGTCTGGGCGTTGGCTTTCACGCCTTCGATTCCATCGGCTGGATCCTCGGCGGACCTGAAGCTAACCCTGAGTAACGTGCGCTGCGCCGGATCCATCGTCGTTGCCTTTAGATACCGCGCGGGCATTTCGCCGAGCCCTTTAAAGCGGCTGACCTCGATCTTGCCACGACCGCTGAAGCCGTCGCGGAACAATTCCTCGCGGTGCGGATCGTCGCGGGCATAAAGCGTCACCTCGCCCTGGGTCAGCCGATAAAGCGGCGGTAGCGCCAGAAACAGATGGCCGTCCTCGATCAGCTTTGGCATCTCGCGAAAGAAAAACGTCATCAGCAGCGAGGCGATATGGGCGCCGTCGACATCGGCGTCGGTCATGATCACGACGCGCTCATAGCGCAGCCCTTCTTCGCGATAGTGCGCGCCAGACCCGGCGCCGAGCGCCAGGACGATGTCGGCGAGCTCCTGATTGGCCTTCATCTTGTCGATCGAGGCGCTGGCAACATTCAGAATCTTGCCGCGCAGTGGCAGGATTGCCTGGGTCTCGCGATCGCGGGCCTGCTTGGCCGAGCCGCCCGCACTGTCGCCCTCAACCAGAAAGATCTCGGTTCCAGCGGCAGCCTCGCGCGTGCAGTCGGTGAGCTTGCCGGGAAGGCGCAATTTGCGCGTCGCACTTTTTCGCGCAAGCTCGCGCTGCTGTCGCCGGCGCTGGCGTTCCTCGGCTCGCTCGACGATATGGTCGAGCAGCCCGCGGGCGGCTGCTGGATCGGCGCCAAGCCAATGGTCGAAGTGATCCTTGAGCGCGTTCTCGACGAGCCGGGTCGCCTCGGCCGAAGCCAGCCTCTCCTTTGTCTGACCCTGAAATTGCGGGTCGCGAATAAACAGCGACAGCAACAGCGCCGCCCCTCCGGTCACGTCCTCGGCGGTGGCCTGGACCGCGCGGCGGGAACCGACGAGCTCGCCATAACCTCTGAGGCCGCGCAACAGCGCGCTTTTGAGCCCGGCTTCGTGGGTCCCGCCCTCGGGTGTCGGGATCGTATTGCAATAGGAGTGGCAAAAACCGGCCTCATCGTCTTCGGGCCAAGCCACCGCCCATTCGACCCGGCCGCCTCGCGCGAGCTCGGCATCCCCGACAAAGGCCCGCGGCGTCAGCATTGCCTGGCCATCGAGGCTTGCCGCTAGGAAATCGCCGAGCCCGCTCGGAAAATGGAGCCGATCCTCGGCAGGAACGCCTTCGGGGCGGGGCAGTGCGGGATCGCAGCTCCAGCGGATTTCGAGACCGCGGAACAAATACGCCTTGGAGCGCGCCATGCGGTAGAGCAGCGCCGGCCGAAACTCGATGCCGGCGAAAATCTCGGGATCGGGGTGAAAGCGCAACGCCGTGCCGCGCCGGTTTTGAACCGGGCCACAATCCTCCAACCCGCCGCACGGTTCGCCGCGGCTGTACGATTGCCGCCATAGCCGCCGCTCGCGCGCTACTTCGACTTGCAGCTGATCGGAGAGGGCATTGACGACCGAAATTCCAACACCGTGCAGCCCGCCCGAAATCCGGTACGCGTCGCCGCCGAACTTGCCGCCGGCATGCAATGTCGTCAGGATCACTTCGAGCGCCGATTTTTCAGGGAAGCGCGGGTGCGGGTCGATCGGAAACCCTCGGCCGTTGTCGCGAATCGTCAGCCAGCCGCCGGCGGCAAGCTCGATCTCGATGCGCGTCGCGTGCCCGGCGAGGGCTTCGTCCGTCGCGTTGTCGAGGACCTCGGCGGCGAGATGATGCAGCCCCCGCTCGTCGGTGCCGCCGATATACATTCCCGGCCGGCGGCGCACCGGCTCCAGCCCTTCGAGGACCTCGATGTCTTTGGCGGAATAGGCCTCGCCGGCCGCCGGCACCTGAGTGTTGAACAAGTCAGCCATTATCGGCAAAAATATACACGCTATGTTAGGGTTGCAAGCAGCATCCGGTATATTGGACCGCGCCAGCAACTAGATCTTGCCTCAGCCCCCTACGGACGCATCCTCCCGCGGCGCAAAAGCGGAAACCGGACCGACCCTTTCGGCGTTATAGTGGCGATGACGCAGATGATGATGACCAACGAGCGCAAGATCTGGGAAGCTGCAATGCTGCTGGTGCGCAGGCACGGCAACGCTGCGGCGGAGGTGGCGCAACAAGAGGTCCAGCGGCTGCGCAGCGGCGACGATGCGCTGACCTGTGTCGTATGGTGCTGGATCGCGCGTTCGACCGCCGAGCTGCTGCGTCCGTTTCCGGACGACGACGAGCGGGTGCATTGACGCGATTTGCCGCTCCGCCTCTTAACCCGCCGGCTTGTCGTTCCGATATCCCAAAAGTTCGAGCCTTTTGAAGAGGACGTCATGGCCGGGGGTGTTTTGGGCCGCATTACGGGCAAGCGACAAGCGAGCGGCAGGCAATTTGCGGTGACGATGAGCGACGAGGAATGGCGGCGCAAACTGTCGCCCGCGGCTTATCATGTGCTACGCGAGCACGGCACCGAACGCGCCGGCGCCAGCACGCTCGATAAGGAATACGGGGCCGGCGTTTACCATTGCGCCGGGTGCGGCCAGCCGGTGTTCGCGGCCGCCACCAAATTCAACAGCGGCACCGGTTGGCCGAGCTTCTGGGCGCCGCTCGGCGATGCGGTCGAAACCGAGACCGACCGCAGCCTTTTTATGACCCGTACCGAAGTGCATTGCAGCCGCTGCGGCGGGCATTTGGGACACGTCTTTGACGACGGGCCGCAACCGACCGGGCAGCGGTATTGCATGAACGGTGCGGCGCTCGACTTTCACGCCGGCGACGCTGCGCCCGAGGTGCCACCCGCCGGCGAGCCGGGTAGCGCTTAGCCCGCCGTTCTGCGCTCGGTTGAAGCGCCGCGATGGCGCCTCCGAATTAGGTCATTAGCTTTTCAAGCGTTTCGAGGGTGTCGGCTTCGCGAAAAGGCTTTTCCCAGCGGATGCGGTGAATGCGCGGAAAGCGCATCGCCACCCCGGAGCGGTGGCGGGTCGAGCGATGGACGCTGTCAAAGGCGATTTCGAGCACGATGCCGGGGGCGACCGCACGCACCGGTCCATAGCGCTCGACCGTGTTGTTGCGCACCCAGCGGTCGAGGCGGCGCAATTCCTCGTCGGTAAACCCGGAATAGGCTTTGCCGACCGGGACCAGAATGTCGCCCGCCCAGGCGCCAAAGGTGTAATCGGAATAGAATGACGAGCGCTTGCCGTGGCCGCGCTGGGCGTACATCAAAACCGTGTCGAGGGTCAGCGCTCCGCGCTTCCATTTGAACCACGGCCCCTTCGGTCGGCCGGCGACATAAGGGGTATCCGCGCGCTTGAGCATCAGCCCCTCGATGCCGTGGGCACGGGCGCCGTCGCGCAGTTCGCGCAGCTCGTCCCAAGTGGAGAACGGGACCAGCGACGACAGATCGAGTGCCGCGCGCGGGGTGGCAAAATACCACCTTTCGAGCCGCTGGCGACGCTCGGCAAACGGCAGCTCGCGAAGGTCCGCTGTCCCCTCGCGCAGAATGTCGTAAAGCCGCACTGCAGCGGGAAAGTCGCGCAGCATTTTGGCATTGGCAGCTTTGCGGTTGAGACGCTGCTGCAGATCGTTGAACGAGCCGACCTCGCCGTCGCGCACCACCAAAAGCTCGCCGTCGAGGGTGACCGCCTCGGGCAACGCTGCCAGAATATCGGGGAAGGCCGCGCCGATATCGTCGCCGGAGCGCGAATAGAGCCGCTTTTCGCCGCCGCGCGCGACGAGCTGAACGCGGATGCCGTCCCATTTCCATTCGGCGAGGTAGTCGGCCGGATCGAGGCTCTCGAGATCGGAATCTTCGAGCGGCTGGGCCAGCATCAGCGGGGAAAAATTCGGCAGATCGCCGGTGTCGGGCGCCGGATGACGGCCTTCGAGCCAATCGAACAACGGCCGATAGGGCGGCTGGAGGCCGTGCCAGACCTCCTCGATGCGGTCGATCGCAACCCCACCCCACTCGGCGAGCGCCGTCTTGGCAAGCCGCGCCGAGACGCCGATCCTCAGGCTGCCGGTGACGAGCTTCAAGAGCGCCCAGCGCCCGGTTGCATCGAGCAGGTCGAGCCACGGCGCCAAGAGAGAGGCGACCTCGCCGCGGCGAGCGCGATGCAAGCTCTCGACGATTTCGGTCAGGCTCGGCACCGCGGCCGCAGCCGATAGCGCCGGCGGGGTGGGCCAGATCAGCGATACCGTCTCCGCCAGATCGCCGACAAAATCATAGGACCAGCCGAGCAATTCGGGATCGACCCGCTCGGCCGCCAGTGCCCGCACCTGATTGGGTTTGGCTTCGGCAAACGACAATTCGCCGGTCAATGCCGCCAGCGCCCAGCCGCGCTCCGGATCGGGCTCGGTGGCGAAATATTCCTGGATCAGCCGCAATTTGCCGTTGCGCGATGGGGTCAGCAGCAAAGCTTCGAGGAGGGCGGCGAACCGGTTCATTCGTCCTCGTCAAACCCCGCCACGGCGAGTGCTCGGGCGCGATAGCCTTTTTGCCTGGCGTAGTGAACCAGCGCTTCCTCGCGTCCGTGGGTGACCCAGATTTCCTCGGCGGCGACATCGTCGAGGGTTTGCGTCAACTCGTCCCAATCGGCGTGGTCGGAGATGACGAGTGGCAGCTCGACCCCGCTCGCCTTGGCACGCTGCCGCACCCGCATCCAGCCCGAGGCTTGCGCCACCAGAGGATCCGGCAGGCGCCGCGACCATGGTTCGGCGGCGGCACTCGGCGGAGCGAGCACCACCCGGCCCTTCAGCGCCTCGCGCGGCACCCCGGTCGCCGGCAGCACCGGGCCCAGCATTACCCCCATGCGCTCGTAAAGCTCGGTCAACCCGAGGAGAGCACCGTGCAGGTAAACCGGCTCCTCGTAGCCGGCGCGGCGCAACAGCGCCAGGATGCGCTGGCATTTGCCGAGCACATAAACCCCGACAAGATGGCAACGCTCGGGGAACAGGGTGATCGAGTGCAACAGCTTGTCGATTTCCAGGGTCTCGGCGGGATGGCGGAACACCGGCAGCCCAAACGTCGCCTCGGTGACGAAAACATCGCAATTCTGCGGCTCGAATGGCGCACAGGTCGGATCCGAGCGGCGCTTGTAGTCGCCGGAGACAACGACGCGGCTACCGCGGTAATCGAGCACGATCTGGGCGCTGCCCAGAATATGGCCGGCCGGGCTCAGGCGAAGTGTCACTGCGCCGATCGTCAGAATCTCGTCATAGGCGAGCGTCTCCAGTGCTGCGCCGGCACCCTCGCCATAGCGCGCCTGCATGATCGCGATCGTCTCGCGCGTCGCCAACACCGCGCCGTTGCCGGGACGGGCGTGGTCGCCATGGCCATGGGTCACGACGGCGCGCGGCACCGGCTGCGACGGATCGATATAAAAATCACCGGGCTCGCAATAGAGCCCCGCCGGGGTTGTCCTGATCCAGGTTTCGGGCGGTGGCGCGGCCAGCGGTATCGGAACGTCCGTATCGGGCATTATCAAGCCGATATGGGGCGGCAATGGCCGATCCGGAACCCAAGTTGGCGCATCGGCTAGCGCCGGCACCGCCCCGGTAGCCCGAGTGCGCGCCGCTCGTCCTCAGCTGTCGGCAGCAGGTTTAATCAACCGTTCGATGGGAAATGGCCCTGTCATTCCGGGACGGCCCACGGGCCGGGCCCGGAACCTATCAACACCGAATCTGCGAGCATGTTCGTAGCCCGTGTTCATGGGTTCCGGGCGCGCGGGCCATGCCCGCGCCCCGGAATGACGAGTATTTTTGAATTGCTGACAACCCAGCGAAGCACGGCGGGGATCGTCTATTTGGTTCGTATCGCTAGATGAGCTGCTCCAGCGCCGCGGCGTTGCGGATGATGATCGATTCTTTGGCGAGATCGATAAAGCCGGCTCGCTGCCAGATCTTTAACTGCTTGTTGACGCTCTCGCGCGTGATCCCGATGATATTGGCGAGTTCGCTCTGCGAGAGATGCAACTCGCGCAAGCAACCCGCGTCATCAGTTCGCCCGAACAGATGGCAAAGCTGCAGAAGCGCCTTGGCAATCCGTTGTTCGACATGGCGAAATACCAAGTCTTCGACTTGCTCGCTCGTCCGCCGCAGCTTCTCGCACAGGATCTTGATCAGCATCAGGCAGATATCGGCGTGCTTTTCGAGCAAGGGCATGAAGTCGCGGCGGTTGAGTACCAGCAATTCGCAATCGGTCATCGCGACTGCATCACCGCTGCGCACACCCCCGTCGAGCATCCCGATCTCGCCGTGAATTTGCCCAGGATTGATGATGTTCAGGACGATTTCTCTGCCCGCCAGGGAAATCGAACCGATGCGGACACGGCCGCGCAGCACCAGCATCATGCAGTTGGCGGGCGAGTCTTTCGCATAAATTTCCTCGCCGGCAGGGTAACATTCGACGCGCGAATACTTTAAAAGCGTGTCGATTTCGCTGTCACTGAATTTACCCAGCAACGGCTCCCGGGAAAAGATCTGCCGTTTTTCCTGATAGGTGGGTCCAACCATCGGATACCCCCGCAGGTAGAAGGGCCGGCGGCAACAAATTGCCTCCGGGCCGTTCGTCTGCCGCGACAAGCGGGGCGGGCGGCAAGGCCGGTATCGCCCGTTATGTCCCGACGCACTGTTCGGCTTGCCATAAAGGATAACTCAATTTACCATCCGAGTCTCGTCCTATCTGCAGTCACCGGCGCAGACGATTGAGGGCGCGCTCCGCATTCAGTGGTGATCGGCCCGATGATCTCTGATCAACTAATGGTGATCGGCCCGGTGATCTCTGATCAACGCGGTTTGGCGTCGGCATTTGCACTCCGGGGCGGCGTGCTGTCATAAACGGCGGTGTCGCCGGTCCCAGCTGCCGCCAACGAGGATCGATCAAAAAACTGAAGTGGAGACAATCCGGGTGCCGATCCTGATCCGCCACGCCGAGCGGCCCGAGCTGACATTCCCGGGCGGTGCTCGCTATTGTCCGGTAATTGGTGACGACAACGGCGCCGGCGTGCCAGTACGGACCGGGATCCAGACCTCGCCGCCGGGTTATCGGACCGAGCCCCATTCGCACCCCTATATCGAACTGCTGACCGTGCTCGACGGCGAGGGCGAGGCCTGGGTCGATGGCGAGGAAAGAGTGATCAAGCTCGAACCCGGCGTCACCATTGCATTGCCGGCAAATCGGGTGCACAGCTTTCGCACCTTGGGCGACAGCCCGCTCGTCACCTTCGGCATTCATACGTCAGAAAAGCGCATCGTCGATTACGTCAACCGGCCCGCCGCTGTCGGCTGACCAACCGTCAACCGGATCATCACGAGGAGGCAGCATGGACATCCGCCGGATCGATTTGACCCAACCGCCGGGACCGCGCATGAGCCGCGCGGTCGTCCGTGGCGACACCGTCTATCTTGCCGGGTTGACCGCCAGCGACACCTCGCAGGATATCAAGGACCAGACCAAGCAGATCCTCGACAAGATCGATGCGTATCTGGCCGAGGCCGGCACCAGCAAATCAAACCTGTTGTCGGCCAATCTGTGGATCAAGGACATGGCGCTGTTCGCCGACATGAATTCGGTGTGGAACGCGTGGGTCGATCCGCAAAATCCGCCGGCGCGCGCCTGCGTCAAAGCCGACATGGCGCGGCCCGAAATACTCGTCGAGATCATGGTAACCGCCGCCAAATAGAGCCGCCGTTTTCGCCTGCGCCGCCTCCCAACCCCGGCGATCGGACGAGCTCAAGCCTCGGCGGCGTGGAGGGCGTGAAAGCCGCGTTCGAGGTCTTCGATCAAATCCTGCGGATCCTCGAGGCCGATATGAAGGCGCAGGCTCGGCCCCTCGGGCTCCCAATGTGTGGCGCTGCGGATGCGGGCGGGCGTGGTCGGCTGGATCAAGCTTTCGAACCCGCCCCAGCTGGCGCCGATGCCGAATAGATCAAGCGCATCGATAAAAGCGTAGACCGCTCTTTTCGAGGCCGGCTTCAGCACCACGCCAAAGAGACCGCTGGCGCCGAGAAAATCGCGTTTCCATAGCGCGTGGCCGGGGTCTTCGGGCAAGGCCGGGTAGAGCACGCGCGTGACTTCGCGCCGGGTCTGCAGCCAGCGCGCCACCGCGAGCGCGTTTTTTTGATGGCGCTCGAGCCGCACGCTGAGGGTGCGCAAGCCGCGCAATGCCAGATAGACGTCGTCGGGGCCGGCGCAATGGCCGATCTCGGCCGCGATCGTGCGCACCGGCTCATACATCTCGCGCGTGGTGGCGACCGCGCCGAGCATGACGTCGGAATGGCCGACGATGTATTTGGTGGCGGCATGGATCGACACGTCGACGCCGCGCGCGAATGACGGGAACAGCCACGGCGAGGCCCAGGTGTTGTCCATCAGCACGACCGCACCCTTGGCATGTGCCGCCGCCGCTATCGCCGGCACATCCTGCACCTCGAAAGTCAGCGAGCCCGGCGATTCGACGTAAACAACCCGAGTGTTGGGGCGCATCAGCCTGGCGATCTCCTCGCCGATCAGCGGATCGTAGTAGGTCGTCTCGACGCCACAGCGCGAGAGCACCTTCTCGCAAAAATTGCGCGCCGGTCCATAGACCGAATCGACCATCAACAAATGGTCGCCGTTTTTGAGACATGCCTGCAGCGGAGCAGTCACCGCGGCGAGCCCCGAAGACATCAGCATCGCGCGATAGCCGCCTTCGATTGCCGCCACCGCCTCTTCGAGCGCGAATGTCGTCGGCGTGCCGAGCAGGCCATAGCGGATCACGTCAAAGCGCCGGCCCGGCGCGCGCTTCTCTTCCCACTCGGCCATCGTCGCCGATAGGATTGTCGAGGCGTGATAGACGGGCGGGTTGACCGCGCCATGATGCGCCTCGGGGTGGCGCCCGAGATGGGTCAACAGCGTGTCCTTGCGGTAATTACGCGGCCGGTCGTCGTTTTTCATTGTCGCCTTGCTCCACTTTGGCGCTTTACCCGACCCGAGGAGCCGGCAATCGGAACCTTGTACCCGGCCTGGCGTTCCACCGCACCAATTCGAACGCGTCGCTGCTCGATCGCCTTTCTATCGCCAAAGTTGCGGCGTCGAAATCGCGCGCCGACTGCAGCCTTTGACCGGAAGAATGCGGCACGTTCGTCCTGATCCGGTCGCATACAGAAAGACGAGTCGATGCGATTGGGATTTGTGGTTCTGTTGGCGGCGCTGTTGTGGGCCTGTTCGGGTGATACGCCGGCAGCGCCGGCGAACGCGACCGAGTCGGCGGAAACGGTTGCAAAAAACTGCGCCGACCCGCAATGGAAGGACAAGAATTTGGGGTTGTGGTATTCGGTCTGCCGCCGGCCGATGAGTTGGTGAATTCGCTGCGTCGGGGTGGACTGGGCGGCGATGCTCCTCAGAATTTTTTGAAGCATTCGTGGCCGGTGCCTGCCAGCGCCTTACAGTCCGCGACAAGCGGTGCAATTTTGGGGTTGGACGGGATTTGCACGACATAGGCCTTGCCGTTTTTGCAGCGCACGCTCCAATAGGCATAGCCTCTGGCGCGGCCAGTTGTCGTCACCCCCATCGGAAACGCCTCAACCCCGATGCAGCCCCGGCGGAAGCTGTCGCCAAGCCCCTGCGCCACCTGCGCTTCCGGCAGTGCCAGCAGCCGGTCGTTGCG
>DASXMC010000328.1:0-3367 GCA_036495885.1 Allostellaceae bacterium
ACGGCGCGCGCGGCAATGACCGCCGAGGGTTCGTCGCCGTGCAGGCACAACGTGTCCAGCCGGACTTTGAGCCGCTTGCCGGTGCGCGAGACGATCTCGTCATCGGTCACCATCCGCACCACGCGCTCGCGGATCTCGTTCGCGTCGTGCAGGACCGCTCCCGGTATTTTGCGCGAGGTTAGATTGCCGTCGTCGTCATAGAGCCGGTCGCAAAACCCCTCGCGCGCCAACGACAGCCCCAGCTCTTGTGCGGCTTTTTCCATCTGCGAGCCGGCCAACGCGACATAAATCAGGTCGCGGTCGACCGTCTTCATCGCCCGGCCGATTGCCAGCGCCAGATCGAGATTTTCGGCCGCCATGTTGTTGAGCGACCCGTGCACTTTGACATGGCTGACCTTTTGCCCGACATAGGCCGCCATCGCCTGCAGCGCGCCGATCTGGTAGGCGATCATGTATTCGAGCTCGCGCGGGCTCATATCGATGCGGCGGCGGCCAAAACCCCACAAATCGTTAAAGCCGGGATGCGCGCCAATCGAGACCCCCGCTTCGGCTGCGAGGGTGACGAGGCGGTGCATCGTCACCGGGTCGCCGGCGTGGAAGCCGCAGGCGACGCTGGCCGAGCGGATGATCTTCATCAACGCCGCGTCGTCGCCCATCTCCCAGGCGCCAAACCCCTCGCCCATATCGGCATTCAGATTGATCGCTTTTGCCATGTCCGGCTCCTCGCCTTTATCATCGTTAGATGCGGATAATCGCTGATTGTAGCAAGGGATTCACGTGGCGATGCGGTTCCTGCCGGTCGGCGATCGGGCGCTGACGATCGAATTCGGCGACCGGATCGACCGCGGTCTGAGCCGCGAGGTCTTGCGTCTCGACCATGTCATCCGCGTCGCCCCACCCAAGGGTGTGGTCGAAACCGTGCCGACGTTTCGCTCGCTGTTGGTGCATTACGATCCGCTCGTGACGTCGCGGGCTGATCTCGAGCGCGCCATCGGCGGCCTCGCCGGCGATGACAAAGATGGTGCTACGGCCGCGCGGTTGTGGCGCATTCCGGTGTGCTACGAGGGCGAGTTCGCTCCCGATCTCGGCGATGTGGCGCGATCGACCGGGCTCGCCCCGGCCGAGATTGTCGCCCTGCACAGCAGCGAGCGCTATCACGTCTACATGCTGGGGTTTTTGCCCGGATTTCCCTATATGGGTAACCTGCCGCCACAGCTGGCGTTGCCGCGGCGCGCCGATCCGCGGGTTCGGGTCCCGGCCGGATCGATCGCGATCGCCACCGAGCTGACCGCGATTTACCCCTATGAGAGCCCCGGCGGCTGGCATCTGATCGGGGCGACGCCGATCCGGCTTTTCGATCCCGCCGGCGATCCGCCGGCCTTGCTCGCCGCCGGCGACGCGGTGGAGTTCGAGCCCATCGGCGTGGACGCGTTCATGGCGCTGCGCAAAGCCGTCGAGGGAGGAGCCTGTCCGATCGAAGGCACGCCCCTTGCGGAATGATTGCGGGGCTTAAGGTGCTGAACCCCGGCCTGTGCACAACGGTGCAGGATCTGGGCCGGGCCGGCTATCAGGCGCTCGGCGTGCCGGTCTCGGGTGCGCTCGACGCTGTCGCCTTGCGGCTCGCCAACGCGCTGGTCGGCAACCCCGCTGCGGTGGCGGCACTCGAGATCCTGGTCAGCGGACCCCGCCTGGAGGTGGCGGCTGACACGGTACGGGTCGCGCTCGCCGGGTTCGGCGCCTGCCTCGAACTCGACGCAGGCGCGCGGGTGGTGCCCGGCTGGCAGAGCATCACACTCGGCCACGGCGACGTCTTCACCGTGCGGCTCAGCCGCCAATCGGCCTGCGCTTATCTTGCCGTCGAAGGCGGGATCGCCGTCCCGCTCGTGCTCGGCAGTAGAGCGACCTGTATGCGCGCCGCGTTCGGCGGTTTTGACGGCCGCTCGCTGCGCCGCGGCGATGTTGTGCCTTCGGCGACCACGCGGGTAGGCGAGCGCGAAGAACTGCGTCTCCCCTCCCCGCCCCCGTCCGGCAGCGATCAGAGGATCCGCGTCGTGCTCGGGCCGCAACAGGATCGTTTTACCGAGGAAGCGGTGGCATCGCTGCTTGACGCCGAGTTTCGTATCTCGAAAGACGCCGACCGCATGGGGATGCGGCTCGACGGCCCGCGGCTTCGTCATCGCGCGGGCTGGGACATTGTTTCTGACGCGATCGCGACGGGTGCGATCCAGGTGCCGGGCTCAGGTCAGCCGATCGTCCTGCTCGCGGACCACCAGACAACCGGAGGCTACCCAAAGATCGCGACCGTGATCTCGGCCGATCTTCCGGTGGTCGGGCGCCGCCGGCCGGGCGACGCGATCAGTTTTATCGCCGTCTCGGTCGAGGAAGCTGAGCAATCCGCCCGCGACGCCGAACGCGAACTTATCGCCTTGATCGCCTCGTTCGAGCCGGTGCCGACGCACCGCAACGGATCGGTCGATCTCGGCTCCCTTTACGCCGACAACCTGATCAGCGGCGTCGTCACCGCCGTCGAGTAGGCAGAGAAAAAGCCCCGGTCGTATGGCCAGGGCGGTTTCGAAGTCGGCCGCTCAATACGGCGGCTGCGCCGTTGTCGTCGGCGACGGCGAGACATAGGAGGGCGAGGGCGAGCCATAGGGGGTTGCCGCCGCCGGGTATCCGCCATAGGGGTTTGCCGCCGGCGGGTACCCCCCATAGGGGTTATAGCGGTTAGCGCCGTAGCCGTTATAGGCCGGGGCCGCATAGCTCTGGCTCGGAACCGGTGCATAGGACGGATAGGTGCTTGTCGCCATCGGCTGCGGCCCGGTCCCGAATGCGCCATAGCCGGCCGCCGGCGCCGGTGTGGTGCCGGAGGAGGTGCCGCCGGACGAGCTGGAATAATTCTCCGGTGCTGCGGTCGAGCCGACCTGCGACGGCGTTCCGCAGACCAGATCGCCGCCAGCATTCTGCACACCGCCCGGACAGCTGCTGGCGTTCACCAACTGAGTCGTCTGCCAGGTGCCGTCCCCTCTCGGGCAGAACCCGGTCAGTGTGTCCCCAAGCATCCGGACCTCTTTGCATTCGGTCAGATACGATCCTTGCGGCAGGGTTCCTTGAACCGGCTGAGGCTGCGGCATCACCCGATAGCCGTAGGGCTGCGACTGCATCGTTTGACCCGAATAGGGCTGCGCCGTCGGTTGGTCCATGCCAGACTGCGCCATGGTTGGCGCCGCGGCCGGTATAGCCATCATTGCACCGGCGAGCAGCAGCGGCGGCGAGGCGGCGAGAATCGATTTCATAATCCGCTCCGATCGGGTTTCCATCCTCTGCGGAACAGCCGCACCAATTGATTTGATCCGCGCTGACCCGGTCC
>DASXMC010000329.1:0-5639 GCA_036495885.1 Allostellaceae bacterium
TCGAGCGTGTCGCCTTGCTCGATATGGGCTTCGAGATACCCGACATGGCGGCCCGGCTCTACCCGAGCGCGCGGTCTGCCGGCAAATCCGGCCTCGGCAAGCGCCGTGCGCAGCGGCTTGCCGCTGTCGCGGCCTGTCACCCGGTCGATCTCGTCCTCGTCGAGAGCGCCGATATATGAGCGGCTGCCGAGATAGCCGCTGTAATGCCCTTCCTCGTCAGCCCAGGCGGCGACGTCGACACCGAGCCCGGCGCAATCGGGATCAGCGGCAAATGCACGGGCGAGTTCGAGCCCATAGATCACACCCAGGGCACCGTCGAGCCAGCCGCCATAGGGTTGGGTTTCGCTGTGCGAGCCGACCAAAAGTCGCCGGCTTGCTTTGGGATCATAGCCGATGACGTTGCCGATGCCGTCGATGACGGGGTCGAGCCCGGCCTCGCGCAGCCGGTCGGCGAGCCAATGCCGCGAGGCAACATCATCGGGCGAATAGGTCGGGCGATGAACGCCGGTCTTGTAGCGGCCGAATTCGGCGAGCCGCCGCAGATCGGCGACGACCCGTGGTCCATCGATTGTGGGCATGTTCCTCGCTCAATCGTTGCAGTCGCACCGCCGCGCGGCTCGATACCTCGGACACTAAGTATTTCAGGAAGTATTTCAGGCTTGCTCGGCCTGCCGCCTGGAGAAGGCTTCCTCCCAGTTGTGCCCATCGAAAAAGCGGCGTGGACGCATCTCGACCGGATCGAAATCATCGAGGCAGCGCGCGTTTACGCTGTAATTCTCCGGATCGGAGCGCGGCACATAGAAAGGGTGCATTCCGCAATGCCGGCAAA
This sequence comes from Allostellaceae bacterium, assembly GCA_036495885.1. GTDB lineage: Bacteria > Pseudomonadota > Alphaproteobacteria > ATCC43930 > CGMCC-115725 > AP-15. Next base: position 830 of record DASXMC010000329.1, read on the forward strand.
AGGTGTGCTTTGCCGTTCCGGTGTTGAACTGGTAGGTGGTCAGGTCGTCCGCACCGCTCAAAATTTCGAATTGGTCGAACGTCACTGTCATATGCAGAATGCCTTTCTTGGTGCAGATCGAGCAGTTGCACTCGCCGATTGTCGAGGTTTCGAGATCGGTCCGGATGCGAAAGCGCACCCGACCGCAATGGCATCCGCCCTCATATGCGTTCAGCATTTGCGTCCCGATCGGCATCTATCCCGGGGCGCCCACACTAGCTTAGGATTACGGCCGGCGGAATCGTAACCCGCTTCTACCGAGGATCGCCCGCAGATCCTTTCTTGCAGCTTTGCGCGGGTGAATCACCGCAGGAATTAGGAGAACGCAAATGGATGTCGGCGCGTCGATGTTTTTTACCGAGTATTCGATGGGCCCCGGTGAACTCGCCCAGGCGCTCGAAGCGCGCGGTTTTGAATCGGTGTGGGCGCCCGAGCACTCGCATATCCCCAGTTCCAGGCTGTCGCAGCCGGCCTCCGGCGGCCAACTCGGGCGGCAATATTACGATGTCATGGACCCGTTCGTGACGCTGACCGCGGCGGCGATGGCCACCAAGCATCTGAAGATTGCTACCGGCGTCTGCCTCGTCATCCAGCGCGATACGATCCAGACCGCAAAGCTGGTCGCTTCGCTCGACCAGGTCTCGGGCGGGAGGTTCCTGTTCGGCATCGGCGGCGGGTGGAACCAGGAGGAAATGGCCGATCACGGCACCCAATTCAAAACCCGGTTCAAGCGGATGCGCGAGCAGATCGAGGCGATGCGCGCGATCTGGACCGAGGAAGAGCCCGAATATCACGGCGAGATCATCGACTTTCCAAAGATGAAAACCTGGCCGAAGCCGGTGCAAAAGCCGCACCCGCCGGTGATCGTCGGCGGCGCCTTTCCGCACAGCGCCCGCAGAGCCGTCCGCTACGGCGATGGCTGGGTCCCGAATGCAAGCCGGCCGCAATACGCCGACGTCAGCGAGTTTCTGCCGCAATTCCGGCAGATGGCGGCCGAGGCCGGGCGTGATCCGGCGGGCGTGCCGGTGTCGATCTTTGGCGCTCCCGAAGATCCCGATCGGCTACGGCGTTACCGGGATGCAGGCGTGGCCCGCGCGATCGTGGCGCTTCCCTCGGCAAAAGCCGACGAAATCCTGCCGGTGCTCGACCGCTGGGCCGAGCTTATCCGCCGCACGGAACAATGAGCGGCAGGGAGATGTGGCCGATGCTGACCCTTAACCAGGCCTCGCTGATCGTCGACAAAGCCTTGGAAAAGGGCCGTGAACTCGGCTTCAAACCGCTCACCGTCGTGGTCCTCGACGGCGGCGGGCATCTCAAAGCGATGAAGCGCGAAGACGGGTCGAGCCTGTTGCGGCCCGAGATCGCCGGCGGCAAGGCGTGGGGCGCACTCGGCATGGGGTTCGGCGGGCGCGAATTCGCCCGCCGGGCTGCCGCCAACCCCGCCTTTATCCAGGCGCTCAGCGTCGCTTCGGGCGGAAAGATCGTTCCGGTGGCGGGCGGGGTGCTGATCCGCGACGCGGCGGGCGATATTCTCGGCGCGGTCGGGATCAGCGGCGATACCTCGGAAAACGACGAGACCTGCGCTGTCTGGGGCATCGGTTGCGCCGGTCTGGTGGCCGATACCGGCGATCCCGCGTAGCAGCTCGAGCGTCCGATGTTTCCGCCCGGGTCATCGGACCCATTGGTCGGGGGGCAGTTTTAAAGCTGGACGCCGTCGCTCAGGCCGTTTCAGCGGCGCGGCAACACAAGCCAAGTTAGACTTGCGGAATGTGGCGATGCCACAGAGCCGGCTCGGCAAATGCGAAATGCGCCAGAACCTCGACCCGCGGGATCTCGTGGACGACAAAAACGAGGCGGCTGCGGCGATCCCCGGCGGGCCAGTCGGCCGGCCATTGCTCGAGCCATTCGGGCGCGAATAGAGCGTGCTGTGCCGCTTGCACCAGCGCCGGCCGCTCCGGCCGATCGGCAAAGCGGACAATGCCCTTGACCCGCAACAGGTCGTTGCCGCGATCGCGCGCCAGCCCGCCCAGCGCCCGGGCGAAATCGAGCCGGCTGATCTCGCGCGCCAAGGTCACCACGAAGGCGTCGATGCCGTGACTGTGCGCGGCCACCGGTTCGAACGCCGACAGTCGCGGCGCGGGGCGGCCGGCGCCGAACAGCACGCCCGCGGGATCGTCGGCTTGGTTTGCGATGACCCGCCGGGCGCGGTCATTGAGCCGGTCGAGCTGCGCTGCCAACTCAGGACCGAAGGGAGCAAGATCGGTCTTGCCGATCACCAGAGTGTCGGCCAGCGCCACCTGTCGCGCCGCCTCGGCAAAGCGGTCGAGTGTATCCGCACCGCTGACGGCATCGACGAGGGTCACCACCTGGGCCAGAGAAAGGCAGTGGTCGAGCATCGGATCGGCGCCCAAGGTGTAGAGAATCGGTGCCGGATCGGCGAGACCCGTCGTCTCGACGGCAATGCGCCGAAACGTGCGGATGTCGCCCGCCGCCCGCCGGTCGAGAAGCCCGCGCAGCGTGCGCGCCAGATCCTCGCGCACAGCACAGCACAAGCAGCCGCCGGGTAGCTCGACGACGCTGCCATCGACAAAATCGACGAGGTGATGGTCGATCGCGATCTCGCCCAACTCGTTGATGACGACCGCGGTGTCGGAAAGCGCGGGCGAGGTCAGTGCGCGGCGCAGCAACGTGGTTTTGCCGCTGCCGAGAAAGCCGGTCAGTACCGTTATCGGCAAGGGCTCGGGGTCGGGCATCTATTAACCACTAAGGGGCAAGCCAACGGGCGGCCGGTATCGTTTCACGCCGCGACCGCTCCCGCAAGCATCTGCGGCAGCGAAGAAAAAATCGGCCACCGAAGCGATTGCAATCTCCGATCTGCGTCTGCATCATGACGGCCATAATTGCTCTGCATGAGTTGGTCGAATTCGGGGAGGAAATCGGGTGCGGGCGTGTCGAGCACGTTGACGAGCGCGACGGCGACAGAGGGCGAGCCGCTGCTCGCGGTCTCAGGCGTGTCGAAACATTTCGGCGGGGTGCGCGCGGTCGAAGATATTACGCTTACGGTGCGCCGCAGTGGGCTCACCTCCATAATCGGCCCAAACGGCGCCGGCAAGACCTCGCTCCTCAACATCATCAGCGGATTTTACCGACCCGATACCGGCTCGATCCGCTTTGAGGGCAACGACGTCACCGGGACCCGGCCGTCGCGGATCGCGGCACTCGGCATCGCCCGCACCTTTCAGAACATCGCACTCTTCGCCGGGATGACGGTGCTCGACAACATAATGCTCGGGCGGCATGTGCGGATGCGTGCTGGAATCCTGTCGTCTATTGTCTATTGGGGGCTCGCGCAGCGCGAGGAGGTCGCCCACCGCGCCCGGGTCGAAGAGTTGATCGAGTTCCTCGAGCTCGAGGATTTGCGCAAGCAGCCGACAAGCGGTCTCGCCTATGGCCTGCGCAAGCGGGTCGAACTCGGCCGCGCGCTGGCGCTCGATCCCAAGCTGCTGCTGCTAGACGAGCCGATGGGCGGCATGAACCAGGAAGAAAAGGAGGACATGGCCCGCTTCATCCTCGAAGTAAACCGGGAATGGGGCACCACGATCATCCTGATCGAGCACGACATGGCGGTGGTCATGGACATTTCCGACCGCGTGGCAGTCCTCGATCACGGCCGCAAGATCGCCGAGGGCACGCCCTCCGAGGTCCAACGCCACCCTGATGTGATCCGCGCCTATCTCGGCGGCGGTGGGGAACGCGAACAGGAGGCGGCGGCGTGATCAGCCTTCGCGCCCGATCTATCGAAAACAGCCCTGTCGGAAACAGGGTGGACCTCGTCGCCGACACCTTGCCGCGGCTGTTGCGGCGCAATGCGGCGATCATGGCGCATCGCCCGGCAATTCGCGAAAAGACCCTCGGCATCTGGCGGACCTTCAGCTGGGCCGAATACGAGCGCCAGGTACGCGAATTCGCGCTTGGGCTCGCCGCGCACGGTTTCCGCCGTGGCGACAAGCTCGCGGTGATCGGTGACAACCGTCCGCGGCTTTACTGGGCGCAGCTGGCCGCACAGTGCCTCGGCGGGATCGCGGTGCCGATCTACCAGGACGCGATCGCGACCGAGATGGCGTTTGTGCTGAACCATGCCGAAATCCGGGTGGTGGTGGCGGAAGACCAGGAGCAGGTCGACAAGATCCTGTTGCTCAAGGGGCAGCTCCCGACCTTCGCCCTGATCGTCTACGACGACCCAAGCGGCATGCGCCACTACACCGCTCTGGGGCTCGCCGCGTTCGAAGACGTGCAGGCCGCCGGGTGCCAGTTCGCGGCGTCACACCCGGGCCATTTCGAGGGCGAAATCGACAAAGGCGAAACCGAGGATGTGGCGCTCTTGACCTACACTTCGGGCACTACCGGAAACCCCAAAGGAGTGATGCTGTCGCACGCCAATTTGTTGGCGGCGGCGCGGAGCTTTGCCGCGGTCGAAGACATCCGCCCGACCGACAATATCCTCGCTTATCTGCCGATGGCGTGGATCGGCGAGTCACTGTTTTCGCTGGTGCTGACCTTGCTGGTCGGCTTTGCCTGCAATTGCCCGGAGCGCCCGGAAACGGTGCAGCGCGACCTGCGCGAGCTCGGGCCGAGCGTGGCATTGGCGCCGCCGCGGATCTGGGAGAACCTGTTGACCCAGCTGCGGGTGCGCGCCGCCGATGCGAGCCCGCTCAAGCGGCGCACCTTCGACTATTTTCGCAGCCTCGCGGAGTGGGTCGAGGCGGCGCGC
>DASXMC010000330.1:0-2094 GCA_036495885.1 Allostellaceae bacterium
AAAGGCACCGATGCGCACAATCGCGCGCCGCGCTTCGGGCATCACCGACGCGAACAGGTGCCACACATGCGGCATACGCGGCCAGATTTCGAGCGCTACATCGCAACCGGCCGCGCGCAAGCGATCGGCCATACGAGTGGCATCGTCGCGCAATACTTCGTCGCTGCCTACCTGGATCAGGGCTGGCGGCAGCCCCATCGGATCGCCATAGAGCGGCGAGGCGTAAGGATGCCGCGGGTCGGCGCCGGCGAGATAGCATTCGGCAATCGGCGGGATCCCGTTCACGTCGAGAAACGGGTCGGCGACCGCATTCCGGCTCAGCGATCTCCCGGTCAGCGCCAGATCGGTCCACGGGGACAACGCCACCACGGCCGCCGGCAACGGCAGCCGACCTTCATCGCGACAACGCATCAACAGGGCAAAGGCGAGCCCACCGCCCGCTGAATCGCCGATTACGACGATCCTGCGCGGGTCCGCACCGCTCTCTAGCAGCCACCGGTAGACCGCCATCGCATCGTCGAGCGCCGCCGGGAAGGGATGCTCGGGGGCGAGCCGGTAGTCGGCAGCGAGCAACCGCGCGCGCGCCGCTGTTGCCAGACGCCAGGTCAGATGGCGATAGAGTGACGGCGAGCCGATCACATATCCGCCGCCATGCAGGTAGAGAAGATGGCGGTGCTGCTCCGATGCGGGAGACAGGACCCATTCGGCGTCGACCCCGCCGGCGTCGACCGCGATCCGCTCGATTTGCGCCGGCGGATTGGGGACCCAGCGCTCGGCGGCAAGCGCGCGTAGGCGGCGCTCGGCAAGGCTTGCTTCCGGACCCGGTCTGCCCTTGAAAAAAGAACGCGTGCCGAACCGCAAAATTTCCGCGCGCAGGCTCATCGTCGCCTCAGCCCGCTCCGCGCATCTCGCCCGCCACTCTGACCCGCACCCGCAGCGCATTTCCGGGCAGATAGGCAAGTGGCATGTCCTCGACATCGACGGTCTGGAGGCTGTCTCGGAGGGCCCCGGCGGCGACGGCACGCTCGCGGGCCAACTCCTCGGCCATTGCAATGGCCGACGTCCGGTCGAGATCGCGGTAGATCTGGTCGGTCTCGCCGCTGACTTGTGCGATCGCAGCGCCGACCGCATTGGCATGGGCGCCATAGGGCACCCGGATCACCCGCGAGACCCCGGCAAGCTTATCGGGGACCAGGAAGGCGCCGCCGCCGACCGCGATCAGCGGCACATCGCCGGCTTCGGTTTTTATGTGGTCGACCGCATCCTCGATCCGGTCATGCGCCATCGCCACAACCGCCCGGGTCAGGTCGCAAGGGAGTTGTGCAACATGACGGCGGTCGCCGATCTCGGCGATGCCGGCCGCCACCGCCGCATCGGTCGCGGTCAAAGTGTCGCCGCCAAAGACCAGCGCTTCTGATGTGAGGTGATAGCCGACACTCTGCGGACCCAAGGTCGGCGGATCGCGCATGACGAGGCTGCCGCCGCCGAGCCCGATCGACGACAGATCGGGCATACGGAAGAGGGTGCGCACTCCGCCGATTTCGACGATGGAATTGGCTTCGCGGAAAAATCCCCGCCGCAGCTGACCGATGTCGGACGAGGTGCCGCCGACATCGACCACGATTGCATCGGTTAGTCCTGACAGGAACGCCGCGCCGCGCATCGAATTGGTTGGGCCCGAGGCAAAGGTCATGACCGGCAACGCCGTTGCCGCGCCCGCCTCCATGACGGTGCCGTCGTTTTGAGTCAAAAACAGCGGCGCATCGATGCCGCTGGCCGCGATTGCCGCGGTAAATCCGGCAACGGTTTTGCCCGCCAACTCGATCAGCGCCGCATTCAACAGTGCCGCATTCTCGCGTTCGAGGAGACCGACGCGCCCGAGATCGCACGAGAGAGTGACCGCCGCCTCTGGGCATTCCTGGGCGAGGATCGTACGCGCCCGCTTTTCACCCGAAGCGTCGATCGGCGAAAAAATTGCGGCGACCGCGACCGAGTGAATACCCCTTTCCCGGATCTGTCGCGCTGCATGCCGCATACCGGCGTCATCGAACGGCACGATCTCGCGGCCGTCATAGTCATGCCCGCCTTCGAGCA
>DASXMC010000331.1:0-11763 GCA_036495885.1 Allostellaceae bacterium
CCGAGCCAATTGCGCGAGCGCTATCACGAGGCCCACGACCTTGTGCTGCGCGCCTGGACCGAGTCCGAGACGTTCGCGTTCAACGGCCGCTTCAACCAGCAGCGCTATGTCAACATCTGGCCAAGGCCGATCCAGAAGCCGCACCCGCCCATCTGGATCCCGGGCGGCGGCTCGGTCGAGACTTGGCAGTGGTGCGCCGGGATGGATTACGTATACGCCTATCTTTCTTACTTCGGGTTCAGGGACGGGCGCGCCACGATGCAAGGCTTTTGGGCCGAGATGGCGCGGCTCGGCAAAGACCGAAATCCGTACCGCGCCGGCTTTCTGCAATTTGTCGGCGTCGCCGAGAGCCGTGACGAGGCGATGCGGCTCTACAAGGAGCCGGCCGAATATTTCTACGGCCGCTGCCTGCGCGTCGACCCGCGCTGGGCGATGCCGCCCGGCTACATCACCGAGGCCACCCAGCGCGCCGGTGTGCAAGGCCAGATCGGCCGCGCCGCAAGCCTCAACGCCCGCCAGCAGGCGCGCGCCACCACCGACATTGCCGACATCGTCGACCGCGGCTATGTGATCGTCGGCTCGCCCGACGAGGTCGTCGACCAACTGACCGAGGTCGCAACCGACCTCAATGTCGGCCATCTGATGCTGCTTTTGCAGTTCGGCAGCATGGGAAAGGAGCTGGCGGCCTACAACACGCGGCTTTTTTCCGAGCGCGTCATGCCGCGGCTCAAAGGCCTGTTTAGCGAGTGGGAGGACCGCTGGTGGCCGCAGCCGCTGCCCCAGGCTGAGCGCGCAGTCGTGCAGCCCCCGTTGCTCGCCGCCGAATAGCGCTCGGCTCGGGCGCTCAAGGCCGAACAGCGCACGCGGCCTCCAGCCACGGAGGGCGGCGTCTCGCCTCTCACGGATTCCGTATCGCTGCGGGAAACAGGACCGACAGCGGCAGCGTCAGTATACGCCTTTGAGTGGGGTCGTATCGCGCTTGTCGACGCTGGCGCCGGAATTGCCGGTATCGCCGTAGTCGAGCAACTTGTTGGACAGGCTCTGCGACCCGACCATCCCCGACGGGTCCGGCGCCTGGCTGTTGCCCCCGATATTGGGAAGGCCGTTTTCGGCGCTGCGCAGGCGGAGATCGGGGGCGTCTTTACCCGGCTGGCCCGGCCCCGCCTGCTCGATGATCTGCTGGGCCTGCTTTCCGGTGCTCTCTTCCTGCGGCCGCGCCGCGCCCGGCTCGGGCGGGCGCAGATTGAAGTCCGGCGGGACCGTCAAAGGGGCGCGAGATTCGACCGCGAACTCGTCGGGCATCGTCGGGTCGAGGCCGACCATCTGCTTGAAGTCACTGCACCCGGACAGCAGCGCCGCCCCGGCGAGGCAAGCAATCCCAAACATAGCCTCAGCACGGTGAGCGCTGCGAACCGAGCGATAGTAGAACATGGCGGTTGTCCCCCCTCCCGCCCGATGTTTAATGCGCTTCGCGCCTCAGAAGCAAGCTTTCGAACAACATTATCGCCACCCCAAGGCAAATTGCGCTATCCGCCAAGTTGAACGCCGGCCAATGGTACATTCCGATATGAAAATCAAGAAAATCGACGACCGCGCCATAGCGAATCCGGTCGATGACGTTGCCGACCGCACCGCCGATGATCAGGCCGATCGCCAAGCCGAGCAGCGGGCTTGCCACCCGGCCGAGCCAATAGACGAGACCGACAACGATTCCCGCGGCGACGATCGAGAACACGATAGCGTTGACGCCGCCGCCGGTTCCGGTAGCGCCATTGAACAGACCAAAGCTCATGCCGTGATTGAGAGTCAGCACCAGGTTGAAGAATGGCGCCAGCGTCTCGCCGCCATACGACACACCGGCAAAGTGGGCGAGGACCAGTGTCTTTGTCAGCTGATCAAGGATCACGACAGCAGACGCCGTGGCGAGCCCCAGCTTTAGCATCACCCTGCGCTCGCGCTCACGGCCACCGCACCGAGAGCGCCGACCACCTCAGCGCAGCGCCGGCACAGATCGGGATGGTGCGGCTGATGGCCGACCTCGGGCAGCACCCGCCAGCAGCGCTCGCAGCGCTCGCCCACGGCCGGCGACGCGCGAACCCCGATTTCGGGCACCTCGGGCAAGCCAAAGGCATCCTCGGGCACGGGACCAATCCGGACCGTGCCGGCCGAGGTGATGCACAACTCGGCCAAGTCGATATCGCGGACGAGTTCGGCCAGCCGATCGGGAACCCACACCTCGACCGCGGCCTGGAGGCTCGATCCCATCCGCTTGGCGCCGCGCTCGAGCTCCAACGCGCCGGTCACCACACGACGCAGATCGCGCAATTGCGTCCAGCGCTCACCCAGCGCCGGATCGAGCCATTCACCCGGTATATCAGCGAACAATTCAAGATGAATGCTGCGCCCCGGCGCGTCGCCCTGTCGCGCGAGCCACGCTTCCTCGGCGGTAAAGCAGATCATCGGGGCGAGCCAGCGCACCAAAGCGTCAAAAGTCCGGTCAAAGACGGTACGCACCGCGCGGCGGCCGATATCTTCCGGCGCGTCGCAATAAAGCCGGTCTTTGCGGATGTCGAAATAAAACGCCGACAGGTCAACCGCGCAGAAATTGTACAAGGCGGTAAAGACGCTATGGAAATCGTAATTTTCGATGCCGCGGCGCACCACGAGGTCGAGTTCAGCCAGGCGATACAGGACCCAGCGTTCGAGTTCGGGCATCGCGCCGACGGCCACGGTCTCGGCCGGCTCAAACCCGTCGAGCGCACCCAACAGATAGCGCAATGTGTTACGCAGCCGGCGGTACACATCGCTCTGATGTTTCAAGATTTCCGGGCCGATGCGCAAATCTTCGGAATAATCGGAGCCGATCACCCACAGTCGCAGGATGTCGGCGCCGCTCTGTTTTATGACGTCTTGCGGGGCGACGACATTGCCCAGCGATTTCGACATTTTGCGGCCCTGCTCGTCGAGCACGAAGCCGTGGGTCAGCACTGCATCATAAGGGGCGCGGCCGCGCGTGCCGCAGGCTTCGATCAGATTCGACTGAAACCAGCCGCGATGCTGGTCCGAGCCCTCGAGATAGAGATCGGCCGGCCACTGCAGCTCCGGCCGTTGCTCGAGCACGAAGGCGTGCGTCGAGCCCGAATCAAACCACACATCGACGATATCGGTGACTTTTTCCCATTCCGCCGGGTCGTAGGCATTGCCGAGGAATTGCGACCCATCGGCGCTGAACCAGACATCCGAACCCTCACGTTCGACGGCGGCCGCGACGCGCTCGACAACTGCCGGGTCGCGCAACGGCTCGCCGGTGTCGCGATGGGTGAAGACCGCGATCGGCACGCCCCAGGCGCGTTGGCGCGAAACGCACCAGTCGGGCTTGCTTTCGACCATTGCGGTGATCCGGTTGCGCGCCTGCTCCGGGACCCACCGCGTCTCCGCGATCGCGTTCAGCGCCGTTTCGCGCAGTCCGTTAGCCGCCATGCTGATGAACCACTGCGGCGTGTTGCGAAAAATCAGCGGCGCTTTCGATCGCCACGAATGGGGATAGGAATGCACCAGGATGCCGCGCGCCAAGAGGCCGCCCGCCGCGTCGATCGCGGCGATGACCGCGTCGTTGGCGTCGCCGGGCTTGCCGTCGGGCCGGTAGACGGCGCGCCCGGCAAACAGCGGCACCCCGGGCAAATAGACCCCGTCCGGCCCGACAGTGTCGGGCACCGGCAATCCGTTCGCCTGGCCCAATTCGAAATCGTCCGCACCATGACCCGGAGCAATATGGACGAGGCCGGTCCCCTGGTCGGCTTCAACAAAGCTTGCCGGCAATAACGGCACGTCGAACTCGTAGCCCTGGTTGGCGAGTGGATGACGCGCGACCGAGTCGGCGAGTGCCGTGCCGGGAAAGCGGGCCATGACCGAATAGGCCTCGATGCCGGCGCGGCCGGCGACTTCGCCAACGAGCGATGCCGCAACCAGCAGGGTCTCGCCGGGCCGGGAACGGCTGCCTTCGGCCGCCTTGTCGATCCGCATCGCGACGTAGTCGAGGCCGGCGCTGTAAGCGATGGCGCGGTTTCCCGGGAGTGTCCAGGGTGTCGTTGTCCAGATAAGCGCCGAAGCGCCCGCCAGCTCCGGCAGGCCCGTCGTCACAATCGGAAACCGCACCCAGACCGTGGTCGATCGGTGGTCATGATATTCGACCTCGGCCTCGGCGAGGGCGGTTTGTTCGACTACTGACCACAATACCGGCTTTGAGCCGCGGTAGAGCCCGCCATTGACCAGGAACTTGCCGAGCTCACGGACGATTTGCGCCTCGGCCGAATACGCCATCGTCGTATAGGGGCTGTTCCAATCGCCAATGACGCCCAGCCGCTGGAACTCGGCTTTTTGCACTTCGATCCAATGCGCGGCGAACTCGCGGCATTCGCGGCGAAACTGATCCGGCGGAACGCTGTCCTTGGAGATCTTTCGGGCCCGATATTTCTCCTCGATCATCCATTCGATCGGCAGGCCGTGGCAATCCCAGCCCGGGACATAAGGAGCATCCACGCCCACCATCTGCTGCGAGCGGTTGACGACGTCCTTCAGGATCTTGTTCAGCGCGTGGCCGATGTGGAGATGGCCGTTGGCATAGGGCGGCCCGTCGTGAAGAACGAATTTTTTGCGCCCGGCCGCAGCCTCGCGCAGCCTTTGATAAAGATCGATCTCGGCCCAGCGCGCGAGGATCAGGGGCTCGCGGTTGGGCAGGTCGCCGCGCATCGGAAAATCGGTCTTGGGCAGAAAGACGGTCGGTCGATAGTCGGTCGGCATCATGAACCCCGGAGAAGGCCGCAGGCAGCAAGCGCGTCCCGATCCTCAGACGAGGATCGGGCCGGTAATTCGCAATACCCAGCCGCGATGCCGTACCATGAAGGGTCATATAACAGCCGTCTTCTCTAAATTCGAGGGCGGCTGTTAACGGAGCAGTGCGCTTGTGCAACTCGATGATGCCGAGGCGAGCGCGGCTATCGTCGAACCACGACGACTTGCCGAGTGATCGAGGTTCGCATCGACATTATTCAAGCGGGGAGGGTGATGTGGGCGAGGAGTTCTCGGGCGCAGCGGGCATCCTCGGCAATTTGCGCCTTCAGCGCATCGAGGCCGGCAAATTTGATCTCGGGGCGGATGAACTCGACGAGCGCCACCCGCAAATGGCGGCCGTAAAGATCGGCGTCGATGTCGAAGAGATGCGCCTCCAGCCGAGGCTCAGGCGAGCCGACGGTCGGACGCAGCCCGATATTGGCAACCCCGCCGATCGTGCGGCCGTCGAATGCATCGTCGGCGCCGTCGCCCGAGACCCGCACCGCATAGACCCCGAAGGCCGGGCGGATGTAGTCGTCGAGCCCGAGATTGACGGTCGGAAAGCCGATCGTGCGGCCGCGTCGATCGCCAACCGCGACGCGGCCGTCGATCTCCCAAAAGCGGCCGAGCAAGGCGGCCGCTTCGCGCGGGTTGCCGGTTTTGAGCAGCTCGCGGATTTGGGTGGATGAATAGACCGTTTGATCGGCGCCGCGAATCGGCTCGAGTACGGTAACGCCAAACCCGAAGCTCCCACCGGCACCACGCAACATTTCGGGCGTGCCGCGGCGGCCCTTGCCAAAGGTGCAGTCCCAGCCGACGACGACATGCGAGGCGCCGATCGCTTCGACGACGATATGGGACAAAAAATCTTCGGCGCTCTCGGCGGCAAAGGCGAGGTCGAAATGCTGAACGAATAAAAGGTCGACGCCGAGCCGCGCCAGTTCGCGCTCCTTGACGCGAAACGGCGTCAGCCGAAAGGGCTCGGCCGCCGGAACAAAGACGCTTCGCGGATGCGGCTCGAAGGTCAGCACCGCGACCGGTCGGTTGGCGGCCCGCGCCAGATCCTGCGCCCGTTCGATCAGCAAGGCATGACCGCGATGCAGCCCGTCGAAATTGCCGATCGCCAGCACCGCACCACGCGGGTGACGCGATTGAGGGCCGGGATGTCGAAAAACGCGGATCACGGGAGGATAAGCGCCCTGCTTGTCGGTGGCAAACTGCGCTGAAAATAGCCTCGCCGGCGGCCGGAGGATAGCACCTCGCACGCGCCAGTGACGTCGCACAGAGGGATCGTGTTCTCCGACAGGGATGCAATTCCAACGTCACCTCCCCTCACGAGCCCCATTTTTGCCGTGATCCTTTATAGTCCCGCGATTGGCCAGGGGAGGAAGGATGAGCGAGGAGCGGGTGGCGCGCGAGCAGATGGAGTACGACGTGGTCGTCGTCGGCGCGGGGCCGTCCGGTCTTGCCGCAGCGATCCGCTTGAAGCAACTCGCCGCGGCTGAGGAGCGCGAGATCGCGGTCTGCGTCGTCGAAAAGGGTTCGGAGGTGGGCGCCCATATTCTCTCGGGTGCCGTCTTCGAGCCGCGCGCGCTCGACGAGTTGATCCCCGATTGGCGCGAGCGCGGAGCGCCGCTCGTGACCTTGGCGAGCGAAGACCGCTTTCTGCTCTTGACCGGATCGCGGGCATTGCGGCTGCCGACGCCGCCGCAGATGCATAATCATGGCAATTACATCATCAGCCTCGGGAATCTCTGCCGCTGGCTCGCGGGCGAGGCCGAGGCGCTTGGGGTCGAGATTTACCCCGGCTTTGCCGCGGCTGAGGTGCTGTACGACGATGCCGGTCGGGTGCGCGGGGTCGCGACCGGCTATATGGGGATCGGCAAGGACGGCCGGCCGACGGAGCGTTATCAGCCCGGCGTCGAATTGCGCGCAAGGGAGACGCTGTTTGCCGAGGGGTGCCGGGGCTCGCTGACCAAAACCTTGGTCGCGCGCTTTCGCTTGCGCGAAGGGATCGATCCGCAGACCTACGCGATCGGCATCAAGGAATTGTGGGAGTCCGAACCGTCACGGCATCAACCCGGTCTGGTGATCCACACGGTCGGCTGGCCGCTCGACGCCGGGACCTATGGCGGCTCGTTTCTCTACCATCTCGAAGACCGCCAGATCGCGGTCGGCTTTGTGATCGGGCTCGATTACAAAAACCCGTTTCTGAACCCTTTCGAGGAGTTCCAGCGCTTTAAAACACACCCGGCAATCCGTCCGTTTTTCGAAGACGGGCGGCGCATCAGTTATGGCGCGCGGGCATTGAACGAGGGCGGGTACCAGTCGATTCCCCGGCTCGATTTTCCTGGCGGTGCGCTGGTCGGCTGCGCTGCCGGATTTCTCAACGTGCCTAAGATCAAGGGCAGCCACACCGCGATGAAATCAGGCATGGTCGCAGCCGAAGCCATCTTTCGCCGACTGAGCGGCGATGATCGTGCGTCGGTGCGCAGCGCGCTCGAACAAAGCTGGGTGTGGGACGAGTTGCGCCGGGTGCGCAACATCCGGCCGAGCTTTCGCTGGGGGTTGTGGGCCGGGTTGACTTATTCTGCGCTCGACACGTATGTGCTGCACGGTGCCGCGCCCTGGACGTTGCACAACCACGCCGACCATGCCAGCCTCGTCCCGGCAGACCGGGCGCAAAAGATTGCCTATCCGCGACCGGACGGCCGCATCACCTTCGACCGGCTGTCGTCTGTTTTCATCTCCAATACCAACCATGAAGAGGACCAGCCGCCGCATCTGAAGCTGCGCGATCCGGCAAAGGCGATCGCGGTCAATTATCGGCTCTACGATTCGCCCGAACAGCGCTATTGTCCGGCAGGGGTCTACGAGATCGTGCACCCGGAAGGGGCGGGCAATCCGTATTTGCAAATCAACGCGCAGAACTGCGTGCACTGTAAGACATGCGACATCAAGGATCCCGAGCAGAACATTGATTGGGTTGTGCCGGAGGGAGGCGGTGGCCCGAATTATCCGAATATGTGAGGGCGATCTTGCGACGCAGGTGGACGGGTTGAGACAAATGAGGAAAGCGGTGAGCGAGTGGGTGAAGATCGGGCCTCTGGCCGGTTTCGTCTTGGGCGCTGTTGCGGCCGTCAGCGCGGCAAACGCCGCCCTTGTCCATACAGACGCCGCGGCATCGCCGTATGGCGCCTATCTGGCGGGCCGGCACGCCCAGGAAGAAGGGGCCTTTAGCCAAGCGGCGTCATGGTACGAGCAGGCCTTGCGCGCCGATCCCGGCTCGCCTGAGCTGATCAGTCGCACCTTTTTGATGGAGGCTGATGACGGGCATTTCGATCGCGCCCTTCCGCTCGCGAAAAAGGCTTTAACGCTCGACAATTCGGACGCGGTGGCCGATCTCGTGCTGCTGATCGACCGGGTTAAGGCCGGCGACAATGCCGGAGCGCTGGCCCGCGCCGAGGCGCTGCCGGATGACGGGCTGCACCGGTATGTCAGTCCGCTGGCGCGCGCCTGGACCCGGATGGCCATCGGCAATCTCTCCGGAGCCGAGGCAGCGCTTCATGACCTCGACAAATTCGACGGGTTTGCGCCGCTCGAATATTTCCAGCTGGGCCTCATTTACGACTTTACCGGGAACGCGGTAAAGGCCGAGGAATTATACAAAAAGACCCTGAGTGCGACCGGCCAGCTGAATTGGCGGCTGGCCGACGCGATGGCGAATTTCTACGAGCGGCACGGCCGTCGCGACGAAGCCGTCGCGGTCTACGCACGCTTTGTCAAGGAGAATCCGGGCAGCGAACTGGCCGAAGCGGTGCAATCCTATAAGCCCTCGGGTGCGGCGGCCCCGCTGGTTCGGTCGGCTGCCGACGGGTTGGCTGAAGCGCTGTTTGATCTGGCAAGTGTCGTCAACCGTCCGGAGACGATCGACTTGGCGCTGCTTTACGACCGTTGCGCGCTCCAGCTCAAACCCGATTTGACGGTTGCCCAATTGCTACTCGCGGACATTCTGACCGATCAGGAAAAGCCGGAGCAGAGTCTGGCAATCCTGGCTCAGGTTCCGGCGAATTCGCGCTACGCATGGTCGGCGCAACTGCGCACCGCCGCCAACCTCGAAGCGCTGAACCGCATCGATCAAGCGGCCGCACAGCTGCAGGCGATGGCGGCCAAGGAGCCGAATTGGGCTTCCGCCGAGATCCAGCTCGGCGACCTGCTGCGCGGGCAAAAACGATTTGCCGAGGCGGGCGCGGCCTACAGCGAAGCGATCAAGCGGCTGAAAGCCGAAGGCATGCCGTCGCGCTGGTCGCTTTATTACAGCCGAGGGATCGCCTATGAGCGGTCAAACCAGTGGAATCTCGCCGAAGCGGATCTCGAGCACGCGCTCGAGCTGAAGCCGGACCAGCCGCTGGTGCTGAACTACCTCGGCTATTCCTGGATCGACCGAGGTGAGAAATTGCACGCCGGGTTGAAGATGATCGAAAAGGCGGTCGAGCTGCGTCCTGACGACGGCTATATCGTCGACAGCCTCGGCTGGGCCCATTATCGGCTGGGCGACTATGCCAGCGCTATCGAATATCTGGAAAAAGCGCTCGAGCTCGTTCCTGAAGATCCGACGATCAACGATCACCTTGGCGACGCTTATTGGAAAAACGGGCGGATAACCGAAGCGCGCTATCAGTGGCGCCGCGCCTTGCAGTTCAAGCCCGAGAAGGAAGACATCAAGCCGATCGAAGCCAAGCTCGATCGCGGCCTGCCGGTTACGACCAAAGCCGGCGGCGGCTGAACGCGTGACCGCAGTCACGTGTCTTGCTGCGGCAAAGGTCAATCTTTATCTGCACTTACTCGGGCGTCGAGCGGATGGATACCATCTGGTCGACAGCCTCGTTGCGTTCGCCGATATCGGTGACCGGTTAACGGCGCGGCCAGGCGGCGCGCTGTCGCTCGAGGTGGCCGGAACCGAGGCCGAAGCGCTCGCCGGCGAAAGCGACAATCTGGTGCTGCGCGCCGCTCGATCGCTGGCTGAGCACGCCGGGGTTGCCGCCGCCGCAGCCCTTCATCTCGAAAAAAATCTACCGGTAGCAGGCGGGGTCGGCGGCGGCTCGGCCGACGCTGCGGCGGCGCTGCGTACGCTGCGGCGTCTGTGGCGGATTGAGATCGACGACGCGGCCTTGGCTCAGCTCGGCGAGCGCCTTGGCGCCGACATCCCGGTCTGCGTCTTTGGGAAAGCTGCCTGGGTCGCCGGCATCGGCGAGCGGATCGAGTTCGCCCCGCCGCTGCCGCCGGCCGGCATCCTGCTTGTCAATCCCCGGCGCCGGCTGCCGACAGCAGCGGTGTTCAACGCCCGCGGAGGGGAGTTCGGCAGCGCAGCCGGCCGGCCGTCCCGGAGCCCGTCCGACACCGCTGCGCTGGCGGCCGTCTTGGCGCCGCTGCGCAACGACCTGACCGCCGCCGCGATGAGCTTTGTTCCCGAGATTGATCGAATCTTGAATACGCTCGGCCAACTTTCAGGCGCCTTGATCGCCCGGATGAGCGGCAGCGGTGCGACTTGCTTTGCGCTCTTTCGCGATCGCGCCACCGCAAGGAGGGCGCAGCTCGAGTTGGCCGCACTAGAGCCCGGCTGGTGGTGCGCCGCTGGCAGCTTGACGACTGGGAGCGAAGCTGGCGATGCCACTGTAATCAGGATCGCTTCGCGGCGGAGATGACGATCACTGCTGCTCGAAGGAGTAGCGGTAGGCGCTCTTGTGGCGGACGATCCGGCCCACGGTCGGCGCCGGGAAATGCGCCGGCAATAGCCGAGTCCCGCGCTCGGCATGCTCCTCGACGAGCCGGGTTCGGGTCCGGCGCGACAAATCGCGGTCGCTGCAGGCGAAAGTCGACCATTCGGGTTTGATCAGCTGCAGCGGATGGTGCAGCACGTCACCCAGAAAGACCGCTGTCTCGTCGCCGGAACGGGCGTGGATCACCACGTTGCCCGGCGTGTGTCCAGGGGCGCCTTCGAACCACACCCCGTCTTCGAGCGCGAAATCATCGTCGACCAGTTGCGATTGGCCGGAGCGCACCACCGGCAACACGCTGTCTTCAAAGGCGCGGCGATGGGGTGTGTCTTCGGCTTGTTCTTGGCGAAAGACGCCTTCCCAATGCGAATATTCGCGCCGCGCCATCACATAACGGGCATTCGGAAACGTCGGGACCCACCGGCCATTGTCGAGCCGCGTGTTCCAGCCGACATGGTCCCAGTGCAGATGGGTGCACATGACGTAATCGACCTCTTCCGGCTTGACCCCGGCGGCGGCGAGATCGGCGAGGTAACCGGAACGCATCTTGTGGAATTGCGGGCGTGACGGGCGCTCTTTGTCGTTGCCGAGACAGGAATCGATCAGGATTGTGTGATGCCCGGTCTTGATCACAAAGCTATGAAAGCTGAACATCAGCTTGCCGCTGGCCGGATCGATCAGCCGGGGCCCCATAAGATCGGCGTTGGCGCGGACGATTTCGGGATCGAAATCAGGAAAGAACTCGTGCGGTGCAAGAAACGGCCCCTCGTATTCGGCCACGCGGCGAACCTCGAAACCGCCGATCCGTGTGGGCTGCATCGCTCCCTCCGCCTTGCGTCAAACCTGATCGGGGAGCCTACGCCCGCCGGGCAGCGCGGTCGATAGCGCGGGAAGCAAGTTCCCGCTTTTGCCGGAACGACGAAAGAAAGGATCGGCTCAGCAGATCATCGCAAGCAGTGGTAGGCGCGAAAGGGAATCGAACCCCTGACCTCTCCCATGTGCTAGGAGCGCTCTGCCACTGAGCTACGCGCCTGTCGGTGTGCGGATCGGGGCCGATGGTGGGCGCGACAGGGATTGAACCTGTGACCTCTCCGGTGTGAACGGAACGCTCTCCCGCTGAGCTACGCGCCCGCGCCCAACCGTCGGCTTTTAGAGG
>DASXMC010000332.1:0-2685 GCA_036495885.1 Allostellaceae bacterium
GATTTTGAGGAGCGGGATCCCAAGATGCTCCGCCTTCGTGGCTCGCAGACGATCGACGGCCTGTTCGGTAAGGCCTATCATCCAAGCATGTCGATACGATCATTCGCCGCGTTTTCGGCGTTTTCGGCGAATGACCGGATAACAGGAGGAACAAAATGAGCTCGCTGCGCCGCCGCACTGGACCGCGCCTCAAATACGTTGCCGACGAAGGCGGTCCTTACGACACGATCGCGGTCGACAAGCTGACACCGATTATCGGCGCCGAAATCGATGGGGTCGCCCTGTCACAGCCGCTCGGCAACCGGCAGCTCGACGAGTTGCATCGCGCACTTGCCGAAAACCTGGTGATCTTTTTCCGCGACCAGCACCTAACGGAGGATCAGCACCTCGCCTTCGGCCGACTGTTCGGCGATTTGCACATCCACCCGGCGGCACCCTCGGCCCCGGACAAGCCCGAATTGATGATCATTCATGCCGACAAGGAGAGCCCGCGCGCCAACGGCGAAGGCTGGCACAGCGACGTCTCCTGCGACCCCGAGCCGCCGATGGGCTCAATTCTCTACATCCGGACATGTCCGCCCTATGGCGGGGATACCCTGTTCGCCAGCATGTACGCCGCCTATGACGCGCTCTCGGTCCCCATGAAAACCTACCTCGACGGGCTCACCGCCGAGCACAGCGGCGAACATTACCGGGGCCAGTACGCAAATTACGGCATCGCCGACAAGCCCGAATACCCGCGGGCCGAGCATCCGGTCGTGCGCACCCATCCGGTGACTGGGCGCAAGGCGCTCTATGTCAACAAGGGATTTACCAAGCGCATCATCGACCTCCCGCTCGACGAAAGCCAGGCTATCCTCAATTACCTCTACGAGCACATGGCCAACCCACTGTTCCAGTGCCGCTTTCGCTGGCAGCAGAACTCGATCGCGTTTTGGGACAATCGCTGCGTCCAACACCATGCGATGTGGGATTACTGGCCGCACACCCGCTCCGGCCACCGGGTCACCGTCAAGGGCGACCGCCCGGTATAATTCGACATTCCACGCGTATACGAGGCGGCGAACTTGATCCGTCGAGCGCGAGAAAAAATTCTGCTCCGCAGCGCGGGAGGGAGTTTTGGGGCGCTACTCTGCCATCAGCTGCTGCTTGGCCTGCTCGGCAAAGTGGCGCAACTCAAAGCGAATGCGCGAGTCCGTCATCATCGGGTCCCGAGCGCCGAGGTCGGTGGCCACTTTATCGATGACGTTCTGGTCGCCGCCCGGTCCGAACTGGGCGTCGACGACATGCTTGCCGTAGGCGTCGGCGGCTTCGCCAAGCAATCCCAGATGCCGCGCCGCCCACAGCCCCAGCAGACGGTTGCGGCGGGCCGTCACCTTGAATTGAAATTCATGGTCGTGCCTGAATCGGTTTTCAAAGTCGCGCTCGCGCTCCGCAAAAGTCGGCATCGTGTCCTCGTTCGCAATTCGCTGCCCGCTTTCGTCGGTCCGGCTTTCGATATGGCTTGACCCGACGCCGGCAGCAAGCCATTAGCCTTCGGCGTCGATGTGTACGCTTGTGATCCTGCGGCGACCGGAGCATCGCTGGCCGGTATTGATCGGCGCAAACCGCGACGAGATGATCGATCGGCCGTGGGAGCCGCCGGGCCGGCATTGGCCCGACCGGCCCGAGGTGACGGGCGGGCTCGACATTCTTGCCGGCGGCTCGTGGCTTGGCATCAACGACTGGGGGGTCGCGGCTGCCGTGTTGAACCGCACCGGATCACTCGGACCGGCGGCGGGGCGACGATCGCGCGGCGAATTGGTGCTCGAAGCGCTCGATCACGCCGATGCGGTCGAGGCCGCGCATGCCCTATCTCATCTCGATCCCGATGCCTACCGCACCTTCAACCTGATCGTCGCCGATGAGCGTGACGGGTTTTGGCTGCGCCATGCCGACGGCGGTCGCATCCAGGTGCGACCGTTGAAGGACGGGCTGTCGCTGATCGCCGCAGGCGACATCGATGATCTCGCCACCCGCAGGCTCCAGCTGGCATTGCCGGCGTTCCGCGCCTGGCCGGTGCCCGAGCCCGATGGCGGCGACTGGACGGGCTGGCAGGAACTGCTTGGCAGCAATCGCGCGCCGCCCGGCGAGCCGCCGACCGCGGCGATGCGCTTTCGCACCGACGGTTACGGCACCACATCGAGCGCCCTGATCGCACTGCCGACGCGCGCCGAGCCCGAGTTGCGGCCGGTCTTCCGATTTGCGTCATGGCTGCCGGACGAGACGCCGTGGCACGACATCAGCCTCGCCTGACCCGGCGCGTCGGCCGTTGTCGGCTCACCCAGCCGCTGCCATATCCGGAATGATCAATACTGGCCTCGGGCGATCGCGATGAAGGCGCGCATCCATGTCAGCCTTAAGGAGGGCGTGCTCGACCCGCAGGGCAAGGCTATCGGCAACGCGCTTGCGTCCTTGGGCTTCAGCGGCATTGGCGAGGTCCGGCAGGGCAAGCTGATCCAGATCGAGCTTAACGAGACCGATCCGGTCCGAGCCCGCGCTGAGGTCGAGGCGATGTGCCGGCAATTGCTCGCCAACCCGGTCATCGAAGATTACGCAATCGAGCTGTGCTGAGGCGGTGATTAAAGCGGCTGTCATCATTTTTCCGGGCTCGAACCGCGAGCGTGACGTGTGTCTGGCGCTCAA
>DASXMC010000333.1:0-2211 GCA_036495885.1 Allostellaceae bacterium
TGCGCGGGTCGAACACCGAAGCGTCGCGCGCGACTGCGGCTTCCGACAGCGACTCGCAGCCGACGAGCTTGCGGACGGCATCGCGGTGTCGGTCGAAGAACGACGCATATTCACGCTCGGCGCCGCGCACCAGCCGAGGTATGGCAGCGACGATCGGATAGAGCGCGCCGCAACCGCCGCAGGCAAGAATTCCCTCTTCGATTTCGCGCGCATAGCAGGCGGTGCACTCTGCGTCGCCGGGCGCTGCCTGCAAGTCCACAAGGCGTACGCCTTTCAGGTTGCATCTCTCGCGGCATGCAGGGGCACGCACAGCGATCCCGACGGGTTGCCGGCTCTCTTCGAACACTGTCAATTCGAGCTGGCTCCGGCAAACCGGACAGGCGAGGAGATCGAGCAGGCGCCGCTTCATATCTTTGGACTCCGGACAACAGCCGAGACGAGGTCTTTAGCAACCGTTGTCGAGCCGCCGGCCGGTTCGGCCCGGAAGGCGTCTACGGCGAGACGCCACTGCGCCGCAACCCGCTGCGCCACCTCTCCCCAGGATTGCGTCGCGACATGATCGTGTATGCGTTGCGTGTCCCAATCGCGGGTCAATGCGGCGGTAAGGCTCGCCGCCAGCGCCACCGCATTCCTGGGATCGTCAAGCAGTATTCCCGCGAAGGACGGTACCATATGTTCGACATCCCCGACCTTGGTTGCGACCACCGGCCGGCCGCACGCCATCGCCTCCAGAATGACGTTCGGGCAGCCCTCGAAATCGCTGGCGAGCACAAAAACATCCGCGGCGGCCATCCACAGGGCGACGCGATCGGGGGGTTGCGCCCCGACAAACAAGACGCGATCCGCGATCCCGAATTCGCGCACGAGCTTGTGGAGTTCTGAGCCGTTGTCCTCTTCGGCGCCTTTGCCGCCGACGATCGCCAGACGCGCCTCGGGGCAGGCGGCAAGGAGTCGCGGCAGAGCCCGAATCACCCGGTGGAAGCCCTTGCGCGGCGAGAGGTGTCCGACGGAGACCAGCAGCTGGCCCTCCTCCGACAGACCCAGCAATCGTCTTGCCGAGCATCGGTCGACGGGATGAAACCGGCTGGTGTCGACGCCATTTGCGATCGTTGTGATGCGGTGCTCGGCAACCCCGCCCTGGCGCGCACGATCCGCCAGATTGTGCGCCACGGCGATCACCCGCTCCGCGCGTCGGATCGCCCAATCGCACAGCCACCGTCCCATTCGCCGGCGCGACAGCGGAATGATCGTGCCGCGCAAGGTGATGCATACCGGCCGCCGGAACCAGCGCCCGAGGAGGATCGCCGCAAAGCCGTCTGGATACGCAAAATGAGCATCGATCAGATCGAAATCGAAACTCTGCCGCAGGCGGGCGATTGCGCGGACCGTCGACACAAACAAAAAGAGCCCCCGCAATGACATCAGCATCTTTGGGATGTACCAGAACCGGGGATGGCCGACCGACAGGATCGGCGCTGCCGCGGGCCCAGGATTCCGCCAGCCGCCAACGCGGTGCCAGGGCAAGGGGGCGACGACTTCGACATCGGCCAAAGATGCGAGATGACGAACCCGTTCCATCACAAAAATGCCGTGCAATGGTTGTATGCGGCTTGGAAACACGGTCGTAAATACGAGCACTCGCAGCCTGCGGGAAACCCGCACCGCCTCTACGGGCGCTGGCCGACGATCGTTATCCGGTTCGGTCACTGTGCCGTCTCAGCCAATTGCTTCCCCACAATCATTCCGCTGCCGGTTACGAGCTGAACAAGATTCGCGCCATCCTGGCGAGCTGGTTTTGGTTCAACATTTTTTATCACCTAATGCGGTATAGGAGCGTCAGCTTTCAAATTGACGAAAATCTGCCGTCTCGATAATAGAATTTCCCGTTAACTGGTACTCAGGCCGACCGACATTCACTGATAAGCATAAGATTACCAAAAATTGATTACGCGATCGCAACACTCTTTCTGCCGTTCGAGCTGCCGATCGAAACGGCTCGACCAGGCGGCGAAGACCTGAGGCGGGCAGCTTGATGTGTGGGATTGCCGGTTTTCTCGACCTGAAGCGCCGGCTCGGCGGCCCGCAGGCGGCTAAACTCGCCCGCACGATGGCCGATCGTGTGACCCACCGGGGCCCCGATGCGGGTGGCAGCTGGGCCGATCCGGATGCCGGGATCGCCCTTGGCTTTCGCCGGCTGTCGATCATCGACCT